>CAZTZN010000015.1:30289-42224 GCA_964617715.1 uncultured Armatimonadia bacterium
CGCAAGCCGTTGCGTGCCGCTTGCCGCGGACGGCGGGCCGGTCAGGCGACCGGCCTCTCCAACGGCAACGGCCGAGGGCGCACGCTCGGGCGAAGCGTTGCTTGCCGCCTGCAGCTTGCGGCTGCGCCACGGCCGTTTTGACACACGCGCGCGGGGCGCATATAATGCGCCGGAGTTGACCCGCCGGACCGACCCGCGGCGAAGCTGTTCGCACGCGCCCCGAAGCGGGGACTCATCCTGCCTGGAGGAGGGCCAACCGTGGCACGCATCCGTCGCGCACTCGTGAGCGTCTCCGATAAGTCGGGCATCGTAGACTTCTGCCGCGCCCTCGCCGAGATGGACGTGCAGATCCTCTCCACCGGCGGCACCATGCGCGCCCTGGCTGAGGCGGATGTGCCCGTGACCGCGGTAGATGACTACACCGGCTTCCCCGAGATGATGGACGGGCGCGTGAAGACCCTGCACCCGAAGATCCACGGCGGGCTGCTGGCGCTGCGCGACAACCCCGAGCACATGGCCCAGGCCGAAGCCAACGGCGTCGAGATGATCGACATGGTGGTGGTCAACCTCTACCCGTTCGAGCAGACCGTCGCCCGGGAGGGCACCCCCCTCGAGGAGGCGGTCGAGCAGATCGACATCGGCGGGCCGTCGATGGTGCGCTCGGCGGCGAAGAACTTCCGCGATGTGACCATCGTGACCAGCCCGGACGACTATGAGCGGGTGCTCGCCGAGATGCGCGAGCACGATGGTGAGACCACACTGCAGACGCGCCGGGAACTCGCGCTGGCCGCCTTCGAGATGACCTGCCGCTATGACGCCGCGATCTCGGCGTACCTGCGGGAGCAGTTCACCGACGAGCCGGGCTTCCCCACGGTCATCGCGCCCAAACTGCGGCGGCTGGCGGAGCTGCGCTACGGCGAGAATCCGCATCAGAGCGCGGCGCTCTACCAGGACCTGGGCGCGCACGAGCCGGGCGTGGCGGGCGCACAGCAGCTTCACGGTAAGGAGCTGTCCTTCAACAACTACCTCGACCTGACCGCAGCCCTCGAGTCGGCGCGCGATTTCGAGGAGCCGACCGCGATCATCATCAAGCACCTCAACCCCTGCGGCGCGGCATGTGCTGAGACGTTGGCGCAGGCGTTCGAGGACGCCTACACCGCCGACCCGGTGTCCGCGTTCGGGTCGGTGCTGGGCTTCAACCGCGTGGTGGATGTCGCGACCGCGCAGTGTATCTTCAACAACGAGTGGCTTGAGGAGGTCATCAAGCCGCGCTTCTACGCCGAGAGCGGGCTGACCGACGTGACCATCATCGGCGCCTTCGTCGAGGCCATCATCGCCCCGGGCTACGAGCCCGAGGCGCTCGAGATCCTGAAGAAGCGCTCGAAGAACATCCGCCTGATGCTGCTCGAGGAGTTCGCGCCCGCGAGCCGCGCGCAGGACCTCGACATGCGCGCGATCCCCGGCGGGATGCTCGTGCAGGAGCGCGACTACTCGGCGGTCATGCCCGAGGACTGGCAGATCGTGACCGAGGCGAAGCCCACGGACGAGCAGATCCGCTCGATGGTCTTCGCCGACCGCATCGCCAAGCATGTCAAGTCCAACGCCATCGTGCTGGTGCAGGGCGCCCACGTGGTCGGCTGCGGCGCGGGCCAGATGAGCCGCGTGGACAGCGCGATCATCGCCGCGCGCAAGGCCGGCCGACGGGCACAGGGCGCGGTGCTGGCCTCGGACGCGATGTTCCCGGCCCGCGACGGCCTGGACGCGGCCGCAGCCACCGGCTGCTCGGCCATCATCCAGCCGGGCGGCTCGCGGCGCGATGAGGAGGTCATCGCCGCCGCCGACGAGCATGGCATCGCCATGGTGATGACCGGCATGCGGCACTTCTGGCACTGAGCGGCCGAGAATGGGCAATCGGCAATCGGCAATCGGCAATGGGGAACGGCGGACGGCCGGGAACCGGCAATCGGGGATGGCTCGACGGCAGAGGACGGAGGACAACCGGGGCGGCCTGACGCGAGAGTCCGACGGACATCGCGATGCCGCGGAGGACACAACCGCGCAGGTCAGGCTTGCATCCCGAAAGCCGTTCGGAGCCTGCTCCGAGACACCCTCCGCACCGCGTGCGGCGAGACTGAGGACGCCATGACCACGATCTCACACTACCAGGCGCGCGGCGGTCCGGGTACGCGCCCCGCCCTCTGCTCACCCCGGCAACGGTGTGGCACTGAGGGTGGGGAAGCGAGTCCGGCAGCATGTCGTGCCCCCATGACACTGATATCGAGGGCGGACCAGGCCGCCTGATGGAGGTTCCATGACCATGAGCATGATGTCGCGCACCCTCGCCCAGGCCGACCCGGAAGTCGCCGAGATCATCGGCAATGAACTCGAGCGCCAGCAGAACACGCTGATGCTCATCCCCTCCGAGAACTATGCCTCGCGCGCCGTGATGGCCGCCGCGGGCTCGGTGATGACCAACAAGTACGCCGAGGGCTATCCCGGCCGGCGTTACTACAACGGCTGCATGTACTACGACGAGATCGAGAACCTGGCGCGTGACCGCGCGCGCGCGCTGTTCCGCGCCGACCACGCCAACGTGCAGCCGCATACCGGCACTTCGGCCAACATGGCCGCCTACTACGCCATGCTCGATCCCGGCGACCGGATCCTGGCGATGAAGATCGAGCACGGCGGGCACCTGTCCCACGGCATGAAGATCAACTTCTCCGGCCAGACCTACGAGGCGCACTTCTACGGGCTGAGCGAGGAGACCGATCAGATCGACTACGACAACATCCGCGAGATCGCCCTGCAGGTGCGGCCCAAGCTGATCCTGGCCGGGGCCAGCGCCTATCCGCGGGTCATCGACTTCCGGCAGTTCCGCGAGATCGCCGACGAATGCGGCGCCTACCTGATGGCCGACATCGCGCACATCGTGGGGCTGGTGGCCGCGGGCGCGCACCCCGACCCGGTGCCGGTGGCCGACGTGGTCACCTCGACCACCCACAAGACCCTGCGGGGACCGCGCAGCGCCTTCATCCTGTCCACCTCCGAGTGGGCGCGCAAGATCGACCGCGCGGTGTTTCCGGGGGTGCAGGCGGGGCCGCTGATGCACATCATCGCCGCCAAGGCGGTGGCCTTCAAGGAGGCCCAGAGCCTGTTCTTCCGTGAGTACCAGCGCCAGATCATCCGCAACGCCTGCGCCCTGGCGTCGTCGCTGCAGGAGGAGGGCTTCCGGCTGGTCACCGGCGGCACCGATAACCACCTTATGCTGGTGGACCTGCGCAACAAGGACATCACCGGCAAGCTGGCCGCCGACCTGCTGGAAGCGGCCGGGATGGTAGTGAACAAGAACCTGATCCCCGGCGATGAGCGCTCGCCCGACGAGACCAGCGGCATCCGCCCGGGCACGCCGGGGCTGACCACGCGCGGGATGCAGGAGCCGGAGATGCACCAGATCGGCAAGATGATCGCGCGCGTGATCCATGAGGGGCGCGACAACGAGAAGGTGCTGGCCCAGGTGCGGCAGGAGGTCCTGGAGCTATGCTCGGCCTTTCCCATCTACGAGCACCTGCCCTGAGACCACGCCGCTGACATTGTTCACAGGGCCCCCTTCGCCCCGGCAGCGAAGGGGGCTTTCCTTCATCCATCCCTGTGCGGGGAGCACCGGGGACAATCATGCGTGAGGCGATCAGGCGTAAGCTGCGCGGGAATCCCCAGCTCGTGCTGTTCCTGCTGGCCGTGTTCGCGCTGGGCACCTGCAACGGAATCTTCCAGACGACTTACAACAACTACCTGCACGACGTCTTCCACATCGGCGCGGGGGCACGCGGCGCGCTCGAGTTCCCCCGCGAGCTGCCCGGCTTTCTCGTGGCGCTGCTGGCGGGCGCGTTGTTCTTCCTGGTGGAGAGTCGCGTGGCCGCTCTGGCGGCGGCGTGCACCGCGGTGGGGATGGTGGGGCTGGGCCTCATTGAGGCGCGCTGGAGCCTGATGCTGCTGTTCACCATCGTCTGGAGCATCGGCCAGCACGTCGAGATGCCCATGCGCAGCGCCATCGCCATGAGCCTGGGCACCGCGCGCCAGCACGGGCGGCGGCTGGGGCAGGCGTCGGCGGCGCGCGTGGGCGCCAATATCCTGGGCGCGCTGCTGGTGTGGCTGGTCATCGACTACGTGGGCAGCGACTACACCATCACCTTCGTGGTCGGCGGCGTGGCGGCGCTGCTGGCGGCCATCGTCTACCTGCGCCTGCGCCCCGAACACGGACAGGCACAGCGGGCCAAACTCGTCATCAAGCGGCGCTATGGTCTCTACTACTGGCTGTGCGCACTGTTCGGGGCGCGCAAGCAGGTGTTCATCACTTTCGCCCCGTGGGTGCTGGTGACCATCTACGGCCAGCCGGCCTCAACCTTCGCCAAGCTGTGGATCGTCTCGTCGGTCCTGGGCGTGTTCTTTCAGCAGGGCCTGGGCGACCTGATCGACCGGTGGGGCGAACGGCGCGTGCTGATGGCCGACGGCGGTATGCTGGTGCTGATCTGCATGGGCTACGCCTTCGCGGGCCGCATCGGCCTGCCGCCGGGCTGGCCGGTGTGGGTGCTCTACGGCTGCTACATCATGGATCAGCTTCTGTTCGGCGTGGAGAACGCGCGCAGCGCGTATCTGGCGAAGATCGCCGACCGGCCGGAGGATGTGTCGCCATCGCTGTCGATGGGCATCAGTATCAACCACGCGGTGTCGATGGTGATCCCGTTCATCGGCGGCAAGTACGTCTGGGACGTGTACGGCTACGAGTGGGTGTTCGTGGGCGCGGCGGCGCTGTCGATCATGACGATCATCGCGGCCGGCCGGGTACGGACGCCCCACGACGGTGAGGAGGTCGCCGCGAGCAATGAGGCGTCGGCGATCGATGACCTACCCACAGGCGGCTGAGTGGCTGGAGGCGCTGGCCAACCCCGAGCGCAGCGGGCTGGGCCCGCGCTTTGCCCGGCGCATGAACCTGGAGGCCACGCTGCGCATGATGGCGCTGCTGGGCGACCCGCACGAGAAGCTGCGCGCGGTGCACGTCGCGGGCACCAAGGGCAAGGGCTCGGTGTCGGCGATGATCGAATCGGCGACGCGCGCGGCCGGGCACTCGACGGGCCTGTTCACCTCGCCGCACCTGGTGTCGTGGCGCGAGCGTGTGCGGCTGGACGGCGCTCCGGTCTCCGAGGACACGATCGCACGCCTGGCGTCAACGGTGCGCCCGGTGGTGGAACAGGTGGAGGCCGAGGGTCTGCGCCGGCCGAGTTTCTTCGAGGCGTGCGCGGCCATCGCCTTTATGACCTTCGCCGAGGCGGCGCCCGACCTGTGCGTGATCGAGGTCGGCCTGGGCGGGCGGCTGGACGCCACCAATGTGATCACACCGCTGCTGTCGGTCATCACCACGCTGGGGATCGACCATGCGCGCGTGCTGGGCGACAGCCTCGAGTTGATCGCGGCAGAGAAGGCGGGCATCATCAAGCCCGGGGTTCCGGTGGTGGTTGCGCCCCAACCCGAAGGCCCGGCGGCAGTCGTGGCCGAGATCGCTGCCGAGCGCCGGGCTCCGCTGTGCACGGCGCCGAGCTTCTCGGTGGGAACGGTGACGCCACTGGACCCCGACGACCTCGAGGCGGACGAGCCGCCCGTCATCTGCGAGCCGCTGCGCGGGTCCTACGCGGGGACCGAGGTGCAGATCGATCTGCCGCTGCCGGGCGAGCACCAGGCGATCAACGCGGGCGTGGCGGCGACGGCGTGCGCGGCGCTGGAGGAACACGGGATCGAGATCGACGCGTTGGGGTTCGCGCACGGGCTGGAGACCGTGCGCTGGCCGGCGCGGGTGGAGATCGTCGAGACGCGGCCGTGGGTGGTCGCGGACTGCGCACACAACGGCCAGTCGGCGCGCGCGCTCATGGTGGCGATGCGCCGGCACCTGGTCTTCGAGCGGCTGATCGTGGTGTTGGGGGTGTCGCGAGACAAGGCTGCCGGAGACATCGCCCGCGCGCTGGCGGACGCCGATCACGCGATCCTCACACGGGCATCGCTGCCACGGGCGCTCTCCACCGAAAGGCTCGCCGAGCGCACCGCAGAGAGCTGGCGCAGCTTCGAGACGATCGAGGATCCGGTGGCGGCGCTGGGGCGGGCACGAGAGATGGCGGGGCCACGGGACGCAATCTGCGTCACCGGTTCGCTGTTTGTTATCTCTGACCTGGTGAACGCGGGGGCGCTGAGGTTGCCGTTCGCGGACGCGTGAAACCAACGGGCGAGGCGGCGCAATCCATCACAGCGGATGCGCGCCCTCCTGTCGCGCCCACAAGCGATACCGGCGCCCGGGGAGCGGCAGGTCGGCGCCGAAAGGGCGACAGAGAGTCTTAAGTTCCAGATAGGCCTTGACTCGCGGAGTGGCTGTGCGTATACTGGGTAACACATTGATGCAGGTTTGTCTAGGATTCGGCCCGACGGCCTACACAAACTAACATCTGAACCAGGAGTTGTGGCCCGACATCGCAGCAAGTTCAGCTTGCGCAATCGGCATCCCGGGCTGATCGTTCGGGCCACACGCGCCGCCGCAATGCAGCAGCCGTCGCAGCCCTTACCACGGGTGGAGCGTGACGCGGTTCGGGTCGCCTGAGGGCGGCCCGAACTGCGTTCTGTGATGTACCGGCGGAGCGTCGCCGCTTGTCGCGGATGATCTGGCACCTATCACACTCATTCCGGGCATGCTGCCCGATGGGCGGGTAGCCGGTTGGTGCTTCAGGACGCCTGACATTCAGGGGGTCGTTGTGCTGCTGGTCGTTGCTGTGGCCCTGCTGTTGTCTGCGGGCACCGGCCTGGCGCAGGATGGGCACCTGAGCGCGGGGGCGGGGGGGCGCGGATTCGCCCAACTCCTCTCGCGCCCGCTGCCGGGTACACCGGAGCGAGCCGATGCCGATGCCGCCCGGGCCCTCGAAGACGCCCTCACCGGCTTTACCGCAGTGATCAACGCGCGCGTCATCGTCACGCGCGCCCCCGATGCCGATGTCGCCTCCCCGAGTCGCCGCGCCGCCATCCAACTGACTCTCGCCGACCACTGCACGCTCACGCCCGCGTGGGTGGCGGGCGTTGCGTCGTTTGCCACGCAGGCTCTCCCTTCTCTCGCGCCGGACCAGCTCACGATCGTGACCGCCGATGGTGCGGTGCTCTATGCGCACGGGTCGCCGGCCATCGCGCTCGAGCCTGAGCCCCGGGAGGGCGGAGGGAGCGTGCCTCCCGGCCGGGCCGGGATGCTGCCGGCGGCTGCAGCCGCGGCGTGCGCGCTGGTGGTGGTGCTGCTGGTGATCGGTCGGTGGCGGCAGGGCGCTCCCGACATCGCCGAGCCGGAGCCCGAAGAGGGCCCGTTCGCGTTCCTCGAGCGACTGTCGGATGATGATCTGCGGCACCTGCTGATGGACGAGCGCCCGGAGGTGGTGGGCCTGGTGGCGCACGCGGTCGCAGACGAGCAGGCCGGGCGGGTGCGCAACGTTCTCGGCGCCGAGCCCGTGGCGCCTGTCGCGGCCGTGGCGGAGCCGGAGGTCGTAGCGGCGGTCGCGGCGGCACTGAGGCGGAAGCTGGTGGAGCGATGACCGGGCACGGGCGGGTGATCCGAAGCGACGAGGTCGAGCGCTCGGGACTGCAGGTGCGCCGGCTTGGGGAGCCGGAGCACCGACAGGCGGTCGAGTCTGAGCCCGACCGGATCATCGAACCGGCGGCACCCGAGTGGGCGCCGACGGGAGAGCATACCGAGCGTGTGCGGCGGCTGGTGCAGGCGATGCTCAGCGGCGTGGCCCGGCAGCGGCGCGAGCTGCTGACGGAGCTGCAGCCCTACGTGGTGCGCATCGCGATCGAGGTGGCGCGGCGAATCGTACGCCGGGAACTCACGACCGATCCCGGGCTGATCACGCGCACAGCCGAGACCGCGCTGGAGCAGATGATGACGGCCTCGCAGGTGACCGTGCGCGTGCATCCGCTGGACGCGCAGGTGCTGCGCGCGACGCTCAGTGAGGTCGTCCCGGCGCCGGACCAGGCGGAGGCGATTGAAATCGTCCCGGACGGCTCGATCGAGCCGGGCGGGTGCGTGGTGGAGAGCGACCGGGGGATCGTGGATGCGCGGCTGCGCACGCAGTTCGAGACGATGCAGGCACGGCTGCTGGAGGAATTGGATGGAAGGGGCGGGAGGCAGTGAGCGGCACCGGGGCGCACCCGCAGTGGGTGGAGCGGCTGGTTGCGGCGGCGCGCACCGCTCCGCTGGTGCAGCGCTGCGGCACGGTGGCCGAGGTGGTGGGGCTGTCAATCGAGGCGCGAGGGCCGGTGTGCCGGGTGGGCGAGCTGTGTTCCATCTCCCGGGGCACGGAGCGACGTCCGATCATCGCCGAGGTGTGCGGCTTCCGCGACGATCGCGTGCTGCTGCTGCCCATCGGTCGCTCGGACGGGATCGAACCGGGAGCGCGCGTGACCGCGCTGGGCGAGGACCTGCGGGTGCCGGTGGGCCGGGAGTTGCTGGGCCGCGTGGTGGATGCAGTGGGCCGGCCGCTGGACGACCGGGGGCCGCTGCGCGCCGCGGTCCGGCGGCCGGTACGGGCGTCACCACCCTCCCCCATGCGCCGACGACGCGTCAGCGAGCCCCTGTGGGTGGGAGTGCGCTCGGTGGACGGGCTGCTCACCTGCGGCAAGGGCCAGCGCGTGGGGATCTTCGCGGGTTCGGGCGTGGGCAAGAGCGTGCTGCTGGGGATGATGGCGCGTAACACCTCGGCCGACGTGAGCGTGATCGCGCTGGTGGGCGAGCGGGGGCGTGAGGTGCTGCATTTCGTCGAGGAGTACCTGGGCGAGGGGCTGGCGAGCTGCGTGGTGGTGGTCGCGACTTCGGACCAGCCGCCGCTGGCGCGCCTGAAGGCCGGATTCACGGCAACGACCATCGCGGAGCACTTCCGCGACGAGGGGCTGGACGTGCTGCTGCTGATGGACTCGATCACACGGCTGGCGCGGGCGCAGCGCGAGGTGGGGCTGGCCTCGGGGGAGATGCCCACCACCCGCGGGCATCCGCCATCGGTGTTCGCGATGTTGCCCGAGCTGCTCGAGCGCGCAGGGCCGGGCGAGGATGGGACCATCACCGGGCTTTACACGGTACTGCTTGAGGCCGACGACATGATGGAGCCGGTGGCAGACACGGTGCGCGCCACGCTGGACGGGCACATCGTGTTGTCGCGCGAGCTGGCCAACCGCAACCACTTCCCCGCGGTCGCGGTGACGCAGAGCGTGTCGCGGCTGATGCGCCACGTAACCGATGCCGAACACAACGAACAGGCGAGGCGCTTCCGCGACCTGCTGGCGGCATACGAGGACGCGCGCGATCTGATCAGCATCGGCGCCTACGAACGCGGCTCGAACCCGACGGTGGACGAGGCGGTGGAGCTGATGGGCGCCATGCGCGAGTTCCTGCACCAGGAGCCGGGTGATCGCAGCGGCCCCGAGGATACGCTGCGGTGGCTGAGGGAGTTGATGGGCGATCGAGGCCGGCAGGCGGGATAACGCGCGGCGGCTGCGCCGGGTGCTCCAGCATCGGCGGGCGCAGGAGCAGGCGGCGCAGGAACGGGTGCGCGCCGCGCACGCGGCGCTGCGAGCGGCGCAGGCGCGGCTGGACGCCGCGCGGCGGGAGCTGCTGGCCTGCTCCGCACCGCATTGCCGGCGGGAGTCAGCGGAGAGGCTTGCGAGCGGGCGACGCTACGCCGCGCGGTTGCGGGCGCGGGTTGCGGCGGAGAGTGAGAGCGTGCGGAGGGCGCAGACGGCGCTGCACGAGGCGCAGGCGGCATTGACCGGCGCCGGGCAGGACCGGCTGGCGGTTGAGAAGCTGGTGCACAGCCGCGAACTGGAGCTGCGGGCGGACGAGGCGAAGGCGGCGCAGACCGAGGCGGATGACCGCAGCCGCCTCACAGCCATCGATGGAGAGGGGTAGCGGTCTTGCTGGTGGAGCCGGGCCAGGCGAGATTCGAGCCGTTGCGGCCGCCCGCAGCGGACACGCCGAACACGCGCGAGCGCGCGCGACTGCGGGCGCGGCTTGACGGTGGAGTGGGGCGCTGGCGTTGGGCGACCGAGCTGGGCCTGCGGCTGACCGCGATCGAGGCGCCGGCGTGTGCGGACGGCACTGCTCTGCTGTGCTGGCGAGCGGAGGCGATGCCGCTGGCGCTGACGCTGGAGGCCGAGGTGGCGGCGGCGCTGGTGTGCCTGAGCCTGGGGGCGGAGCCGCCGGACGAGCTGCAGACGCGCCTGAGTTCGGTGGATCTGGCTGTGCTGGATGTGTGGGCGCGGCACGCGTTGGCAGCCATCGGCATGGCTCTCGACGGCGCGGTCACGGGCGAGGTGCGGCGGGTGTCCACCGAAGCGAGGGCGGATGACGGGGATGAGGCGATGATTGCCGCGAAGCTGGCGTGGGCCGGAGAGCGACCGGCGGGTCGGCTGCTGGTGGGGCTCGAGGCGGCGCTCGGCGAGCGCGAGGTGGGGACGGCGCTGGGCGACCGCCCGGGGGCGCTGCTGGGCGCCCCGGTGTCGCTGACGGCGCGCATCGAGGGGCCCGAGCTGCCGCTGGCGGAGCTGCTGACGCTGGGGACGGGCGATGTGGTGCTCCTGGGGCGCAAGTCCGCGATCGAGGTCGCGCTGACGGCCGGTGACGTGACGGTGGCGCGCGGGCGGCCGGGGGCGCAGGCAGGGCGCATGGCGGTGCGTCTGTCATGGACGTGTGATGCGCTGCGAGGCACAGGTGACACGATGGAGGCAGGGGGCGAATCCGATGGCGGATGACGGTGACAAGCTGGTGGGCGGCGGAGCGCTGGCGGCACTGAGCCAGCTCGCGCTGCCGGTGCAGGTGCGCATCGGCTCGGCGACGATGACCATCGGCGAGCTGGTGCGCCTGCGCGCGGGCGCGGTGGTGACGCTCGATCGGGGCCTCGACGAGCCGGTGGAGCTGCTGGTGGGCGAGCGCGCGGTGGCGCACGGCGAGCTGGTGGCGATTGACGACGAGATGGGCGTGCGTATCACGGACATCATCGGGGATCCGCAGTGATAGTCCGGGGGCGGATGGCGTTCGTGGGCGCGACCTGGCTGGCGTGCACGGGAGCGCAGGCGCAGGAGCTGGCTCCGGCGGTCGGGCGCGGCGCGGGGGTGTTGCTGCTGCAGGCGTTGCTGAGCCTGGCGGTGGTGGTCGGGGTGATCTATCTCGCGTACTACGGACTGCGGCGGCTGAGCGACCGGCAGCTCGGCGCCGATGCCGAGGGGCCGCTGCGGGTAGTGCAGGCGAAGCACCTGGGTGGTGACCGCTGGCTCTACGTGGTGCGCGTGGGCCGGCGCACGCTGGTGGTCGGGGGCGCGAGCGGGCAGATAACCCCGGTCGCCGACCTGGGCGAGTCGCCGGCGGGGAGCGAGGAAATCGATGAGCCGCAGCGGTAGGGCGATGGCGCGGATAGCGCTGACGGGCGCGGCGCTGCTGGCGCCGACGCTGGCTCGGGCCCAGGGCACCGGGGTGAGCGTGGACGTGGGGGCCGCGGGGGGCGAGTCCGGTTACGTGAAGCTGATCCTGCTCTTCGCGTCGGTGTCGCTGGCGCCGGCGCTGCTGGCCGTGGTGACTGCGTTCGCGCGCATCGTGGTGGTCCTCTTCTTCCTGCGCGCGGGGCTGGGGGCGCAGGAGATCCCACCCAACCAGGTCATCATCGGGCTGGCGGTCCTGCTGGCGATCGTCACCATGCTGCCGACGCTCGGGCGCATCTGGGACGATGCCGCCAGGCCGCTGCTGCGCGACGAGCTGGCGCTGGGTGAGGCGGCCGCGACCGCCGCCGGGCCGCTGCGCGAGTTCATGGCGCGGCAGGTGCGGCCGCGAGACCTCACGCTGATGGCCTCGCTCGCCGATGTGCCGGCGGATGCG
>CAZTZN010000016.1:0-40773 GCA_964617715.1 uncultured Armatimonadia bacterium
TTGCCGATTGCCGATTGCCCGCCGTTCACCCCTCGGGCCAGGTGTTGCAGCCCTCGGGCGCGTCCCAGCAGTCCTCCGAGGGACCGGTGGGCGCGAGGACTCTGGTCCACGCGCGCATCACCTCGGCCCCCGCGCGACTGCGCAGCATGGTCCGCCGCGCCGCCTCTGGACTCCAGCCCTGACGCACGCGGTCGTGGAGGTATTCGCGCAGCTCCCGGCACTGCGGGTCACCCGCGCGGTCCTCGAACTCGTCCGGATCCTCATCGAGGTTGAAGAGCATCGGCTCATGGCCCTCATAGTGGATGAGCTTCCACGGACCGCGACGGATCATGCGCGCCGGATACTCGTACTGCGCCCCCAGGCCGACCAGCTCGGCCAGCGCCTCGTCTCGCCACGGCTCGCACGCGCCTCCCCGCAGCAGCGGCATCAGACTCTGCGCGGAGGTCAGCGGCAGCTCCGGCCCGCCACCGAGGTCGGCCAGGGTGGGCGCGAGGTCGAGCAGGCTCACCACTTCGGAGCGCGTTTCTCCGGTGGGGATCCCCGGTCCGGCGACGATCATCGGCACTCCTGCTGAGTGGTCGTAGAAATTGCTCTTCCACCACAGCCCGTTGCGCCCCGCCGACTCGCCGTGGTCGGAGACGTAGATGACCACGGTGTTCTCCGCCTGCCCCGACTCGGCCAGCCCGGCGAGCACCTCGCCGACCACCTCATCGAAGTGTTCGACCATCCCGTAGTAGGCGGCGCGGGCGGAGCGGATCTGCTCGGCGGTCAGCTCGGTGACGCCCCGCACCTCCCGCCAGTGGCGCATGGCCGGGTGCAGGTGCTCGAAGTAGCCGTCGGGGATTTCGGGCATCTCCACGCGCTCGTAGTAGTACTCGAACAGCTCCCTGCGTGCCACGAACGGACAGTGCGGCAACACGAAGCCGGCGACCATCAGCAGCGGTCGCTCATCGGTGCGCGTGGCGAGGAATTCACGCGCGGTGGCGCCCACCGCCTCGTCATAGGCTTGATAGGCGGTGCGGCCCGCGCCGGAGATGGCGACCGCCGGATAGGTCTGCCCGCTGGCGCCCGCCATCCGCTCCCCGAGGCTCGCGCCCCGGCCGCCGCCGGGCCCGTAGGCGGCGACGTCGCCGATGATACGGCGGTGGAAGCCGTGGCGCTGGTCGGGGCCGATGAAATGCATGCGCCCGCACAGCACGGTCTCGTAGCCCGCCGCGCCCAGCGAGTGCGCGAAGGTGGGGACGTCCGAGCCGAGGTAGCAGGAGTTGCTCCACACACCGATGTCCGAGCAGTGGCGCCCGGTGAGCATGGTCATGCGCGAGGGCACGCACAGGGGCGCGCCGCAGTAGGCGTTCTCGAAGCGGACACCGCGCGCCGCCAGGGCGTCGAGGTGCGGAGTGCGCACCACCCGGTCCCCGGCGCAGCCCATCACCGTGGGCGCGTGCTGGTCGGAGATGATGAACAAGATGTTCGGCTGATCGGCCATGAGTTCGGTCCCTCTCTTTTCGCGCGTCACTCGCAGGCGGTCCGCTCAGCAGATCTGCGTGCCCTGTCGGCGGCCGCGATCGCTGCTCCAACAATGCGCGGGCGGGCACGCAGCACTCTTCCCGCCGCGTTGGCGGCTGCGTCCCTACCGCACTTCAATCGTCCGCTCGCTCGTTGTGCCCGAGGCCACGTCGCGAGCTACCAGGCGCCACTGCCCCGGCGGATCATTGAGCGCGAAGGGGATGTCGGTTGCACCCTGGCCGGCCGGGCAGTCGATGTTCTGCGAGTACTGGCGATGCGGCCTCTCTGAGCCGGGCGGGTAGACGTCGAGTCGCGCCACGTGGTAACCCGGGGCGGCGGTGGCGGAGATCGCGACAGTCACGGCGCACGCGGCTCCCCGGGCCGCCGTGTCGGGGCCGCCGAGGGCCACGCCGGTCACCTCGTAGGGCAGCAGCGCATAGAGCAGCGGCCGGCCGCGCGAGAGCGTGATCTCCCACTCGCGCACCGCGCCCTCTCCCACCCGCCGGCCCGCCCGCACGTCGTAGACTATCGCGGGCTCGGGCAGCGTGAGACGCGCGCGCTGGTCGGCCAGGCCCGGCAGCAGGATGTCCTGCTGCACCATCAGGTAGCGCGCCGCGCCATCGGTGAACAGCGCCTGATGGGTGGCCAGGGGCCGGCCGCCCGCCTGCAGGCGGATGTCGCTGAAGGGCTCCGCCTCCGCCGCCCGCATGATGGCGTCCAGGATCGCGATCCGCAGTTTGGGCTCGTCGGTCGCGCGCGTGTTATCGAGTTCGGACATCGAGATATTGAGCATGATCGCCAGGCCCCGGCCCACGCGGTTGAAGATCAGCACCGGGCTGCCCGCTACCTCTGCCATCGCGGTGCCGGTGGTGACCCGCAGGTCGGGTTCCAGCACCCGCACCTTGAAGGTCCCCGGCGGCAGTGGAGAATCCGCCCCCGGTCCGGGCATCTCCGCTCCGACGGTCAACTCACCACCGACGCCGGGGGCGGTGAAGCCGGCGCGTCCGGCGGGCGAAGTCACCCCCAGCAGGTCGTCAAGAGGGCGCGTGTCGCGGAAAGCCCCGTCGCCGGTGAGCAGGCCCGCACGGCCGTCCACCACCAGGATCCCATCGTCCTCCACGTAGGCGCGCAGGGCCGCGACCTGCTCATCGGAGAGGCAGGTCGCGTAGGGCAGCACCAACACGCGGTAGTCCCGGGCCCGAATGCCCGCGGCAAGCTCCTTCGCGGAGATGCAGGTCGGCTGATATCCGCAGTCCTGCAGGCCCCTGAGTATGCTCTGCATCTCGGCGAGGAACTGCCGGTCGCCCGCGTACGCGGACTCAGGGGTTGCCTGACCGGCGACGACCGCCGCATGCATGTTGCGCTGCGAGTAGAGCACCGCGACCGGTGAGTTGACGCGCTCACCGTGCAGCAGCAGGCGACCGGGCCCGTGGGCGACCTCGGCGACCGCCCGGAAGAACCACTCGCCGAACTTGCTCTGCGACAGATCGGGGTTGAAGGGGACGTAGTCGCAGCCCCAGGAGGTCCACCACCACACTGAGTTGTCGCCCTTGAACAGGCAGGCCCACGGGAAGGCGTTCCAGCCCGCCTCGTTGTCGGCCACGCGGTTGCCCCACTTGCCGGTCAGCGCCCCCGGCTGCTTGAAGGCGCGCACCATCTCGCCCTGCAGCCACTGGCTGATGTAGGTCTGATTCAGCTCCAGCCCGTCGGTCAGATCGGTGAAGTCATAGCCCGCCTTCCAGCCCCAGGTGAGCAGTCCGTCCCAGCCCACCTTAGCGCCCGGGTCCTGCGCGCGGATGGCATCGGCGAAGATGCGGTGCGTCTCGGCGAACGAGGCGTCCAGGAAGGCCTTGGCGTCCAACCACGGCGCCAGGCTCGCGGGCGCGTTCTCGTCGGTGGCGCGGGCGACGACCTCCTCGAGGCGCATCGGCTCGATGGCCTCGAAGCCGGGGTAGTCGGTGTCCCACGCGGCGTTGAGCGCGGCGATGGTTCCGTAGCGATCCTCCAGCCAGGCCCGGAACTGCGTGATGGCGGCCGGGTGGTGGCCGACCTCATCGCCGCCGCGGTAGAGGTAGTTCTCGTCACCCAGGGTGTACGCCGCGGGCTGGTAGGGAGCGGCCTGGCGTGCATTCACGGTCAGCCACTCGCGCTGGCTGTGCAGATACTCCGGGTCGCTCAGCGACGGCTCACGCACGCCGTCGGTGGCGCGCTCGCTGAAGATACGCGTCACGTAGGGCACCAGGCGCATGCCCGACCATGCGGTGATGGCGTGTTCGCGGGCGGCGCGGGCATCGTCGGCGCGCAGGGTGTTGGCCGGGTCGCACATGTCCGCGCCCCACTCGTAACACATGCGGTCGGTGAGCCGGAGCAGGGGCGAGCCGCCGACGGTAGTCCACATCAGCGCGGTGAAATCCTCGTAGGGGTAGGGCACGGTCATGGTGAAGCGCAGGCGCCGGAAATCAAGCTCCTCTCCGCCCTGCCGCAGCGACACTTCGAGCAGATGGCAGACGGTGACCGGGCGCGTGAGCGTGAGCGTCGCGCTCACCTCGCCGCCACCCGGGGGTACAGGGCCGGTCGCCTCGGCGAGGACGCGATCGAAGACATCACGCACTTGCCAGCGCACCTGCGCGCCGTCGAGTCGGCGCGGCGTGTCGATGATCGCCGAGCAGCGCAGCTCGCCACCTTCCGGCAGATCGACCCACGGCGGCGCCAGCTCGTGGGTGCGACGCGATGGCTTGATGGTGACGTCGGTGACGGCCGGCCCACCCGCGGGCGGCAGTGCGGCCGAGGCGATGCCCACGGTTGCGCCGTCTGCGTCGAGGACTGTGGCGTCAATGACGTGCGCGCGGCTTGTCGGCAGCACCGGCACGTCGAGCGCGCCACCGTCGAGCGGCAGGGGCAGCTCGCGCGCGTCGATCGCCCGTCCCAGGTCGTCCTGCACGCGCACGCGCAGGCGCGCCCCCTGGGGCGCGGCATCAACGCTCACCGGCAGCGCGCCGCCGGCGATCTCGTCCACGCGCAGCTCGAGAGCACAGGCGGGCTCGCGGGCGGCGGCCACCAGCGCCGCACGGGCGCACAGACCGAGCCACCGGTCCATGCCCGCGAGGATGCCCTCGGCGATATCGGTCTTCGGGGCGAGCGCGCTGAAATCCGACAGCCTGACATTGAGCAGCACCACGCGGCCCGCGCCGTAGCGCCACGCGCCCACCGGAGTGTCCGCCAGACGCCCGGGCTCGTCAGGGCCGAGTCCGGGGATGCTCTCCCAGTCGAAGCCGGCGAGGACCCGGTCGGCCAGGTCGGGCGCCTCGTCGGCGAACAGCTCCTCCGGCCAGTCGCCCTGCCAGCCCCGGGGGCCCACCAGCAGCAACCCCGCGCCCGCCGCCACCCGCCGGAGCACCTCGCCGCGCACCACCGCCGGGACGCCCCGCGCTTCCAGGCCGGCGATGAGGATGAGGTCGTTGTCGGGATCGGCGGCGAGCGCCGTCGCCTGATTCATAGCCACGCCGAAGGGGATGGCGCCGATGCCCGTGGCGCTGGCGTAGGGCCAGGCGCGCGGATAGGAGATGGCGTCCTCGTCATCCCAGTACATGTGCCGGGCATCCATCTCCAGCCGCCGCGCCAGCTCCATCGTCTCCCAAGCCTCCCAGCGCCGGCAGAAGATGACCGTGCGCAACGGCTCGCCGGGGATGTCGGCCGCCCAGGGGAAGTCGAGCGGCTCGGGGTTGGGCCGCCACAGCTCGGCCGGTCGGTCGAGCATCGCCTCGCCCACCGCGAGGATCTCACGCGCGCGCGCCTCGTCCACGGGCATCGGTGGAAGCGGCCGGTCCCAGTCGGCGGCGGCGATGGCGTCCAGCGCGTCGGCCTCGGCGTCGCCCAGGCGCGCGAAGTACTCGCGCGTCATCTGGTACTCGGGCATGCTCGGGAAGTCGTAGAGGGCGATGGCGAAGCGACGCGCCTCGGGCCTCAGTTCGAGCGTGGTCACGATACCGTAGGCCCCCACCGGGATCTCGACCGAACTGAAGGCGTCTGCGCCGAGCACCAGGCCCGCCGAGCCCTGGCCGCTTCGCCCGGGGCTGGTGTCCTCATAGAGCACCCAGCGCTCTCGCTCAAGGTCGAGCAGCACGGTGTCGCCGGGGCGCCAGGTGCCCTGCGCGGTGGTGACCGCGCGCTCGCGCGGCTCGGGGAAGAACGAGGGATAGCAGATCAGCCGCAGGTAGCTGCGCTTGATGTCGGTCTTGGGCTCGTAGGAGCCGAGCATCAGCAGCTTGTCGCTGCCTGAGGTCATTGCGAAGCGGATGGACACCGAGGCGTTGGGGGTCTCCCAGGTGTACTCGATCATCCCGTCCTCGCCCGCGGCGCGCACCACGGTCGGCGTCGCCGGGCGGTTGCATATGCTCTCGTCGTCGAAGTACCAGTTGAAGAAGGCCTGGTAGTACCAGTTCGGCTGCGAGGGCTCGGTCATGCCCAGCGGCACGTACCCCTGCCGCCAGCCCCACTGGCCGGACTCGATCTCGTTGCGGCCGTCGAGGTGCACGGCATCGTAGGAGAGCGCGTAGCTGCCCACCGCGTTGGCCAGGGTGACCACCTGTTCGATGTGCGGGCCGGCCTCGGTCGGCGTCACGCGCGCGGGTTCGAGGCTGACGTTGACCGCCGCATCGGCCTGCAGCGCGATAAGCGCGGCGAGCGCGACCAGGATGATGGCGGGCGAGTTTCGCATGGTCTCAGGCCTCCTCCTGCCGGATACGGCCGCGGCTGTGAGCTACCGGCACAGGTTCACTTCGCACCGGCCCAATCCCTGCCCGCCGTCCGCGGCGAGGTGTTCAACCGCAGGGGGGCGAAGGAATGACCGACGACCGATGGCGCAGGCACGCTGGAGGGTCTCGTGATGTCCGGGCCGAGGACGATGCTGGTCGCGGCTGCGTTGCTGGTCGCTTCGCCGGTCGTTGCCCGGGAGGAGGTCACGGTGGAGCTGTCGATGGCTCGGGGCGATGGCTGCTTCATCGCGCCCGACGGGGCCGGCCTGTGGTCGTCGCTGTGGGACGCCGACACGCTCTACATCGAGGCCGAGGACGCGCACAAGCTGACGCTGCAGGAGGGCCACGAGGTCCTCGTGGACCCTGATTGTGGCGGTGGCAGGTGCCTCGCGCGCGTGGCCCGAGCGGTTTACGCCGTGCCGGTCACCGAGGCCGGCAGGTACCGGGGCTGGGCGCGCGCGCTGCTGCCCTTCCCGGGTAGCTGGGGGCATCATGAGTCGATGAACGGGAGCGCCGAGCGGCTCGTTCGCGACAGCACCGCGGGCATCTTCGGCACGTGGTACTGGACGCCGCTGGGCGAGTACACGCTCGGACCGGGCGAGAATCTGCTGACCATCGACTGGCTGGGCGGCGCGAAACTCGACGCCCTCATCTTCAGCGCCGACCCCGAATTCGATCCCACGAAGCTGCAGGGCATCCCGGCCGGCCCGGATCGGCTGACCGGCACCCTCACTTCGCGCCCCGTGCTGCCTTCGGCGGTCGCGAGATGGCTGCCGCCGCGCTTCGAGGCCGACCTGGCCGGTGGGACCGTCACCGCCGAGGCGTCGCCGGACGGGGGCGCCACCTGGCTGCCCGCCGATGAAGTGGCGCAGGCGACGGTGCGCGGCGATGGCACCGACGCGCTGATGGTGCGCTTTACGCTCGCCGCGGCGCAGGCGGGCGCGTCTCCCACGGTAACCGGTGCGTCGGCCGGGTTCAGGCTTGCGCCCGACGCCGAGGTGGCGCTGGAGACCGATGACTATCGCATCGCGGTGGCGCGGCAGACTGGGGCGCTGGCGGGCATCCTGAACCGGCGCACCGGCACGCCCGCGACGGCGCTGCATCTGCAGGAGCCCTTCGTGGGGATCGCGGTGCGCGAGCCCGGCGCGGCCGAGATGCGGATCATCCCGCCCGCGCAGATGCAGTTCGAGGGCCTGACCGAGGCGCCGGGGCGCATCACGCTGGACTTCTCGGCGGTGCAGAAGCAGGTGCGCGTGCGCGTGGAGCTGGCGGCGGGCGCAAAGGCGCTCAGCGATTGGACCATCACCATCGACAACCGCAGCGACCTCGAGGTCGTTCGGGTGGACTTCCCGATGCTGCGCAACTGCGCCATCGACGATTTCCGCGATGACGAGGCGATCGTCCCCAAGACCGGAGGCCTGCGCATCGCCCGGCCGGCGACCGCGAAGGACTACGCGGTGTGGTATCTGGGCAGCGCCTCGATGAGCTGGATGGAGCTGTGCGACGCCGAGGCCGGTCTCTACGTGGCCATGCTTGATCGCAATCTGACCACCACCGAGATGACGTGCTCGGCCGCCGCCGGCAACCGTGGCGCGGACCTGGAGATGCACTGCCATCACCTGGTGGGGCCCGGGCAGTCGAGCACGCGCAGCTATCAGGTGGGCGTGCACTCCGGCGACTGGCACTGGGCCGCCGACCGCTACCGCGAGTGGGCGCTGTCGTGGATGCAGCTCCCGCATACGCCTGAGTGGGTGCGCTGGACCGACGGCTGGGTGGGCGCGATGAGCACTCCCTTCGCGCACATGCCCGACCTCCTGGCCCAGGCGCGCCTGCAGGGCATCGAGTACCTGCAGTACTGGGGCCAGATGGCCGACGGCATCGATCAGTGCTGCGGCAACTTCTACTGGCCCGCACCCGCGCTGGGCGGAGCCGAGGGCTTCCGCGCGGGCATTGAGGCGCTGCACGCCGCGGGCGGGCGCGTGACCGGGTACATGAACTGCCAGACCTGGACGCGTGATGCGCCCATCAATGATGCGCTGCGCCTCACGCCCAGGTCGGCGCTGCCGCAGGAGGCGCTGGACCTGATCCACCCGCTCGAGTGGTTCGAGCGCTGGCGGCTGTGCCGGATCGACGGCTCGGCGTTGGGCTACTACGCGCGCACGCGGGGCTGGTACATCATGTGCCCGGCCTCGACCGGCTTCCAGGAGCACCTGCGCTTCTGGATCGCCGACATGTACGCGAAGCGCTTCGGCGCCGACGGAGTCTACATCGACCAGACCGGCGCCACCGCCGCCAAGCCCTGCTACAATCTCGAGCACGGGCACAGTGACATCGGCGCCTGGGGCGGCGGGAACGTAGAGATGCTGCGCACCTCGCTGGCGGACGCGCGCGCGGTCAACCCCGACTTCACCATCGCCATCGAGGGCTGCGGCGACGCGCTCGGCCAGTTCGCCGACCTGCACCTGGTCTCAGGACTGTGCACCAACCCGGAGGTCTATCACTACACCTTCCCCGAGCACATTCTGATCAGCGGGCTGTCCAACTCCTCGCCGCTGACGCTGGAGCAGCGCATCTCGCGCGCCTTCCTCAACGGCGACCGCTTCGACAGCCGTATCGGCCGCGAGGGCCTCAACTCGGCGCTGCGCCTGCGCCGGCGCATCAAGCGGTGGCTCTATCCGGCGCGCTTCATGGACACCGTGGGCCTGCAGGTCTCCGACCCGCAGGTGCTCGCGCGCTGGAACGTCTGCGACAGCGAGGGCGAGCGCGCGCTGGTGCTGACCTTCGACAACGAGCAACAAATCGCGGGCGCCACCTGCGCGCTGCGGCTGCCCGACGGCTGGGAACAGCCCGATCACCTTTACGTTTTCGACCGCGAGGGCCGCATCCGCGCGGAGAAGCCGCAGGTCGCTGATGGCGTGCTCAGCTTCGAGATCTCACCCTCCACCATCTCCGCGGCGCTCGCCACATACGCCATCGCGCCCGACCACGCGGTGGACGTGGTGCAGGAGGTGCTGCGCCAGGCCGCATCGTCGGACACGCTGGTGCTCAACGCAGTGAACCTCCTGGACCGTCCCGTCACCGCCACCATCACGCCACGCGCCCCGACGCCGCTGCGCTGCCCCGGCGGGCCGGTGGAGATCGCCATCCCCGCACGCGGCGCGGCGCGCACCGAGTTGCGGATCGAGGGCGTGGACGAGCTGCTCGTGCCAACGCCGGTGACGATAGAGGTCAGTTGGCCGGGCGGCGAGCGCGAGAGCATCGCCGAGCTGCAGCCGCTGTTGCTCAACCCGAACCTGAACATCGACCAGGAGGGCGACGGCATCCCCGACTACTGGATCGCCTCGGGCAGCAAGAGCATCTTCCAGCGCGGCATCGAGGACGGCGCTGCATGGATCCAGGGCCAGGAGGGCCAGACGCTCTTCTTCCGCCAACGGGTGCCGGTCGAGCCGGATACCGAGTACTACTTCGCCGCCGACATCCGCCGGAGCGAGGGCCCGGGTAAGGTCTACGCGGCGGTGGTCGAGCACATCGGCGAGCGCGGCCTGCAGGTGCATGGGATCGGCGACGACCCGGGCGCCCCGACGGACACCTGGCAGCGCTTCGAGACGACCTTCACCACCGGGCCCGAGTTCCGTGCGGTGGCGATCTATCTCTACAACATCGATTCGACGCGCCGCGCGTGGTTCCGCAATGTGGAGCTGCGGCCGACGGGGCAATGACACACCGTGCGCGAAGAGGGATGACTATGACGCGGTGGACGATGATCACTATGACTGCTGCACTGGTTGTGACGATGCCCGCGGGGGCGCAGCCGCAGAATCTCGCGCCCAACCCGAGCTTCGAGGAGGGCCAGGGCGAAGAGCCCGATGGGTGGTTCCGTGAGGCGGGAGACAGTGGCCGCACCTGGGCCACCGATGAGGCGCACTCCGGCGAGCGCAGCCTCAAGATCGAATGGGAGGATGCGGGGCCCACTCTCTCATGGACTTCCGACGTCATCCCCGTCACGCGTCCCGACCAGCAGTTCGTGCTGTCGGTATGGGCGAAGCTACGCGACGTCACCGGGCGCAATGGCGCGTTCATCGGCTTCTATCACACTGATGAAAACGGCGAGCGCATCGGCCAGTCGGGCGGCATCACCATCGGCGGCATGGGCGAGTCGGTCACCACCGAGGACTGGAAGCAGTACCTGACCACCAGCGTCCTGACTCCCGAGGTGAAGGGCGTGCGCGTCAACCTGCGCCTCTACGGCGCTTCGGGGACCGTGTGGTTCGATGACGTCGAGGTCACCTCGTACTCCCCGCGGCCGATCGATGCGCCGCGCCCGCTGCGCTACGGTATCCGCCTCGGCGCCGGTGAGTGTGCGATCGTCTCCTGCGATGGCGGCGACGCCCGGGCCGACGCGATCCACGCGGCGCTGGCGGCAAGGGGCTGCGACGCCCCGGTGCTGTCCGACGACACGGTGGAGCTGCCGAGCGAGACGCGCGATCTGATCGTGCTGGGCAACCTCGCGACCAGCGCGGCGGTCGAGTACCTCTACCGGCGCTCGTACACCTACGAGGACCTCTACTACCCCGGTGGCGGAGGCTACGTGCTGCGGCCGCTGGTCGATCCACTGGGCGGCGGGGGCAACATCCTTGTGCTCGGTGCCTCCGACACCGCCGGACTACAGGCGGGCGTGGACGCTCTGATCGCGGCCATCGCCGAGGCGGGCGATGTACTGCAGATCCCGCTGACGGTGGTTACCGGCGAGGGCTACATCGGCATTAACCACCTGCCCTGGGCCATCGGCGGAGGACGGCGGGAGATGCGGCCCGCGGTCGCGTACCTCAAGACCGGGGACCTCGAGGAGGCGCAGACGTACCGCGAACTCATGCTCGAAGCCGCCCGCCGCACCGAGACCGAACTGGCCAACCCCGACGTGAGCCTGCACCTCACCTGGGTCACGCGCAGCATGTCGTGGGACCTGATGGAGGCCTGCGGCGTCTTCACCGACGCGGAGCGGCTGGAGATCACCCGGGCGCTGCTCCAGGTCATGCGCTCCCGGCAGGGCTACGGCTACGTGACGTCCCGCCTGGGCATGTACACCAAGGAGAACCACGCCACCCGCGGCGCGCGCGCCTTCTACTACGGCTGGCGCCACTTCGCCAAGTACTACGCCGATCAGCTCGGCGGCGAGCTGACCGCCTGGCGACGCGCACTCGAGCAGTTCTGGACCGCCTGCTTCGCCAGCTCGCGCACCTTCGAGGACTCGCTGTCCCAGCACGCCCTGGGCGGGAGCATGGACAACATCCTCGACATCGCGCTTCAGGAGCCCGAGTGGTCGGCCGAGTGGTTCGCGTCCGGCCTGGCGCGGCGCATGGGCGAGCGCTGCATCGCCATCGTCAACAACATGGGCCGCACGGTCATGCTGGGTGATACGAACCTCTCGGACTACCCTGCGCCGGTGTTCTCCAAGCTCGCCTACGCGCTGAGCGATGGCCGCTACCAGTTCATGCTCGACTTGCGCGATGGCCTCGGCAGCTCCAGCGACGAGTTCCTGCGCGGCTTCAACGTCGGCATCGAGCCGGAGCCGCCCGCGGACCACCTCGGCCTGACCGCGGTGCCCGCCGACGAGCTGTACTTCACCACCGCCCTGCGCAACACCGAGGGCGTGGCGTTCGAGAGCGCCTTCGACAAGCTGACCTTCCGCTCGGGCTTCGACCCTGAAGACGAGTACCTGATGATTGACGGCGTCGCCGGGGGCAGTCACTCCTACGACGACGCCAACACCATCGGCGAGTTCTCCGCCAACGAGCGCCGCTGGCTGGTCGAGATCGACATCTTCAACGGGCCCACCATGGCCTTCCACAACGCGGTGACGGTCGCGCGCGGCGGACTCGGGCAGTCGCTGGTGCCGCAGGCCGCCGAGCTGGCCGATCGCGCCGAGGGTGACGGCTGGGCCTACACGGCCACGCGTCTGCCCTACTACAACGGCGTGCACTGGACGCGCCACACTCTGTGGATGCCCGGCCGGCAGACCGTGGTCATCGACGAGATGACCGCCTGTGAGCCGGGCGACTACTCGTTCGTGGACGGCTGGCGCAGCCTGGGGGAGCCGACGCTGCAGCCCGGCCGCTTCGAGACCGCCCAGGACGACGTGCGGCGCGCCTCGGTCTACGCCGGCGGCCTGGAACTCTACGAAGCGATCACCGCCACCTCCGGCAGGGTCGCCCGAGCCATGCCCGAGTACAACGCACTGCTGTACCGCAGCGAGGAGACCGGGGACTTCGTCGAGACGGCCCTCGACGTGCCCGACGCCGGCGAGTACGAGATCGTGGTGCAGACGCTGGACTATACCGGCCGCGGCATCATGCAGGTGACCCTCGACGGACAGCCGCTCGGCGAGCCGGTGGACATCTTCCACTCGGGCCAGCCGCTGCTGAGCGAGAGCGAGCTGGGCGCGCATCGGGTCGAGGCCGGGGAGCACACCGTGCGCTTCGAGGTGGTCGGCCGCAACCCGGCCTCGGACAACTCGTTCATGGCCGTAGTCGGGCTGGCCATGTACCGACCCGGAGAGCGCGAGGCCGCAGCCGCGACGGCCGCCAACCGCCTGCGCCTGGTCTTCCCGGCGGACGTGCCCGTGACGCTCGACCGCGACAGCGAGACCCTGGGCAACTATCTGCCCCTCAGCCCGCATCATGACCGGGCGCTCAACATCCTTGAGCAGAGCACCAGCCGGGTGCTGGCCGAGGGCGAATCGGTGTGCTTCCAGAACGCCTTCGCCGCCTTCCGCGGCGAGGTGCCCGAGTTCGAGCTGCGGCGGCTCAGCGATCACTGCGCGCTGCTGCGCCGCGGCGATGAGATCGCCCTGGTGGGCGCGGGCATCGACGGGGCGCAGATCGAGGTCGGTCCGGTGCGCGCCTCCGGACGGCTGTTCTTCGTCAGCCCCTCGCGGGTGATCCTGCACGAGGCGGAGGCCACGCTCAACGGCCGCGCTCTGGCGCAGGATGAGGCGCCGGGCGAGGCGCTGGCGGCGGCGCTGCAGGCGGCGTGGGAGCGCGCTGCGGAGTCGCAGGCCTCTGGAGCCGATCCCTGGGCCGACGCGCCGCGTGCGGAGGCCCGATGGACCGCGGAGCTGCCCGACCGGCCGCTGTGCGTGGCCGCGCGCCGGGACTTCGGCATGGTCGGCCTGGCTGCGGGCCTCGAGGGCGGCGGAGTCGTGCAGTTCGACGCCCGGGGGCTGCCCGCGGGCGAGTTCCTCACCGGCGGCCCGGTGCATACACTGGAGCCCGCCGACCTCGACGGCGACGGCCGCGAGGAGCTGGTGGTCGGCTCGGATGATGAGTTCCTGTATGCTCTCGACGACCGGATGCGCGAGGTCTGGCGGCATCGGGTGGACTTCCTCGCCGATGAGCAGCCGTGGCTGTGGTGGACGCTGGGCAGCGCCAAGGTGCGCGCCATCCACGCCGCCGACATCACCGGTGACGGGCGCCCCGAGCTGCTGGTGGGTGCGGGCAACATGCGCCTGCAGTGCTACGACGCCGCCGGCGAGTTGATGTGGCGCTTCCGCACCGACCACGGCATCTGCACCACCATCACCACCGCCGACCTCTACGGCGACGGCCGCAACCTGGTGCTCGCAGGCAACGGTCTGACCTCCGACCAGGGCACCTGCTGGGTGCTGGACCAGGCCGGCAAGCTGGTTCAGCGCTTCTACAACGGCTCGTGGTGCACGTCGCTGCCGGCGATCGCGGTGGGCGACCTCGATGGCGACGGTGTCAACACGGTCTTCACCGGCAGCAACCGCGGCGATGTGCGCGCCTTCGCGCCCGACACCGAGTGGGTGCGGTACCTGTGGCTGCAGAACCTGCCGCGGCCCGTGCGCTCGATGACCGTCGTGCCGCGCGCGGGCGGCGATGTGCTGGCGGTGGGCTCCGACAGCGGCTACCTGTGCGCCTTTGACCGGCAGGGCGAACAGGCCTGGGGCATCGCCCTCTCCAGCGCCATCTCATTCACGGCGCTGGCCCGGCGCGGCGACGAGGTGCTGCTGGTGGCGGGCTGCAAGGATGGCAGGGTCTTCCTCGTCACGCCCGACGGCGCGATCGCGCGCATGTTCGAGGCGGGCGCGCGGCTGGAGGCGATGACGGTCGCGGATGTGGAGGCCGATGGCGCCGACGAAATCGCGCTGGTGACATCGGGCCCGGATACGCTGTGCGTCGTAGAGGCGTGGGGAGACTGAAGTCGGAGGGATGGCGATGAACCGCCGCGAGTTCCTCGGACTGAGCCTGGCGGCAGGAGGGGCGATGCTGATGGCACGGTACATGGCAGCCGGGGCGACGCAGGCGGCGCCGGAGGGCGCGCCCAACGTGCTCTTCATCCCGGTCGATGACCTGCGCCCGCAATTGCGCTGCTTCGGCCACGAGCAGATGATCTCGCCCGGCATCGACCGGCTGGCGGCGGAGGGCACGGCGTTTCTGCGCACGCATTGCCAGCAGGCGGTGTGCGCGCCCTCGCGGGCGAGCCTGCTCAGCGGGCTGCGGCCCGACTCGACCCGCGTGTGGGACCTGCACACTCCGCTGCACACCACGCGCCCGGAGATCGTGACCCTGCCCCGGCACTTCCGCGCCAACGGTTACACCACGGCCTCGCTGGGCAAGGTCTACCACCATCGCGTCAAGGACGACCCCGAGGGCTGGAGCGAGCCACCGTGGAGTGCAGGGATGCCCGCGCACGCCTCACCCGACGCGCACCGGGAGCGCGCCCAGGCGCGGCAGGCGGCACGCGCGGCCGGGGTGGAACTGATGTGGCGCGGGCCCTCCACCGAGGCGCTGGATGTGCCCGATGAGGAGTATCCCGATGGCGCGCTGACCGCGCGGGCGCTGGAGGACATGCGGCGGCTGGCGCAGGCGCCCGAGCCGTTCTTCCTCGCGGTCGGCTACCACCGCCCGCACCTGCCCTTTGCCTGCCCGCAACGCTACTGGGACATGTACCCGCCCGAGAGCATCAGCCTGGCCGACAACCCCTTCCGGCCGCGCGACTGCCCGGACATCGCCCTGCACAACTGGGGCGAGCTGCGCCGGTACTCGGACATCCCCGCGCAGGGCGACCTGCCGGAGGACAAGGCGCGCGAGCTGATCCGCGGGTACTACGCGTGCACCACCTTCATCGACACGCAGGTGGCGCGGCTGCTGGACGAGCTGGAGCGGCTGGAGCTGCGCGAGAGCACGATCGTGTGCCTGTGGGGGGATCACGGCTGGCAGCTCGGCGAGCACGGCCTGTGGTGCAAGCACACCAACTTCGAGACCTCCACGCACTCGCCGCTGCTCATCAGCGCGCCCGGGCAGGCCGCCGCCGGGCGGCCGACGCGGGCGTTGTGTGAGTTCGTGGACATCTACCCGACGCTGTGCGAGCTGTGCGGGCTGGAGCTGCCGGCACACCTCGAGGGCACCAGCCTGCGGCCGCTGATGGACGACCCCGAGCGGCCGTGGAAGCGCGCGGCCTTCAGCCAGTACCCGCGGGGTCGGGTGATGGGCTACTCGATGCGCACCGACCGCTACCGCTACACCCAGTGGCGCGAGGAGCACGGCGCGGGCGATGTCGTCGCGAGCGAACTCTACGACCACCAGGTCGATCCGGGCGAGAACGTGAACCTGGCGAGCCGGCCGGAGAACGCGGCGCTGGTGGCGGAGCTGGCGGGGATGCTGGGGGAGGGCTGGCGGGGGGCGCTTCCGCCGGCGTAGGATGCGAACCGGCGTGGCTCAGGCGATCGGCCTCTCGTGGACGACGGCGGTGGAGGTCGCGTTCGCGCAGGAGCCGGCGACGCGACCATCGCCGAGCCGAAGGCCATGGAGGACTCGACCGGCCCACAGCCGGGGGAGTGAGCGGGGAGAGCCCGAGGTCGGGTCAGATGTGCCCCCTGATGGCCTCATGGGTGCTTCCCGCCATGCGGGGAGATCCGCAGCAGTACATCCTGCTCCAGGCGCGGCCCCACGGATCCGACCCGCATCCAACTTGTGACCTCGACGGGCGAGTGGCGAGACTTACCCTTCACGTGGGACGCACGCCGGGCCGCACTGCGGGTGCCGGCAGGCGCGCCGGGTGCCTCTCCCTCAGCGGTTCATCAGCCGGTACAGCAGGCTGCGGCGCAGCTCGATGGCGTCCTCGGGGCACATCTCGTGGCAGCAGTAGCAGCGGATGCAGCCGCGCTGGTTGATGCGGGCGGTCTGCCCACCGCCCGCGTCCACCAGCGCGATGACATGCTCGGGACAGGCGCGCACGCACGCCCCGCAGCCGACGCAGCGCTCGGGCAAGACCTCAGGGCGCAGGGACATGGCGCTGCGCAGCAGCACGCCCACCGGCCGCTGCCACCACTCCGAGCCGGAGATGCCCACGCCGGTGGCGCGCGTCCCGGGCAGGCGCCATCCCGGCACACGCAGCTCATCGAGGGTCGCGCCCACCAGCTCGACCTCCTCCACGCGCGCCGGCGCCAGGCCCCGCGCTCGAGCCTCCAGCAGCAGAGGGTTGTCCTCCGGCGCGAGGCCCATCATCTCGGCGGCGATCACGTCCACCGCCAGGGCATTGACCGACGCCAGCAGCCAGCCGACCCGCCGCGGGTCACCCGAACCGGGCCCGTCACCCTCCATCCCGACCACCGCGTCCATGATGTTCAGCCGGGGCGCGATGAGGTCCGCCAGATCCAGCAACATGCCCGCGAAGCGCCGGCCGTCGGCGAGCTTGGCGTGGTAGCCCGGCTTGATGAGGTCGGGGATGACGCCGAAGAGGTTCTTCACCGCGCCGGTCATGGCGGTGTAGACGTGGGTCTTGAGCTTGCCCAGGTTGATAAGCCCGTCGGCGCGCAGCACCGGCGTGATGACTTCGAAGCGCTTCACCAGCCGGCCCTCGGGGTGCGAGACGATCTCGTGGCCGGTGTCGAAGTTCAGCTCGGCGCCCGCCTCCCGCGCGGCGGCGGTCATGCCGCAGGTGTCGTAGGTGCGGCGCAGCACGGCTTCGGTGTAGCGGAAGCCTGAGCCGGGGCTGTCGGCGATAACCGCCCGCGCGCCCTGCGCCACCACCGCCCCCCCTGCCGCCGCGACAACCGCAGGGTGCGTGGTAACCGCCTGTTCGGCCTTCACGGCCCGCAGCAGGTTCGGCTTAAGGATGATGGTCTCGCCCGCGGTGGCGAAGCGGCCGATGCCTCCCATCATCTCGAGCAGTCGGTTGAGCGCCTCGGGGGCGTCGCGGTAGTCCTCACATGAGACCGCATACACGCGGCTGTCCATGGCGTCTCCCCGGGGCAATGGTATGAGCGATGGCAGGACGACGGCGCGTCATGGCGCGCCCTGCGCGGCGGCGAGGTCACCGGCCGAGGGCACTTCCGCACGCCCGCCGGCGGCCACCGGCACCAGCACATCGGCCACCACCGGGCGGTGATCGGACGGCCAGGCGTGCCCCACGCGGCACCGCACCGGCCGCACGCCGTTGCCGCACCAGATGTAGTCAATGCGGCCGATGGGCAGACGGTCCCTCGCCAGCAGCGAGTAGCCGAAGCCCAAGCCCCCGATCGCGAACGCATCGATCATGCGCGCGGCGAGAGTGCGATAGAGCGCGGTGACCGGCTGGGTGTTGTGGTCGCCGGCCACCACGAACGGACGGTCACCCGGCAGGGCGGACAGCAATCTCTCGACCTGCTCGCGACGGGCCCGCGCGCCCTCTTCAAGTATGCGGCGCAGGCCCCGGGTCTTCCGGACGCGCGCGACCGCGTGCGAGGCCGCCAGGTGGATGCAGGCAACGGTCAGCGGTCCCTGAGGGGTAGTGACGGTGCAGATCAGTGACGGCCGGATCTCGTCGCCGTCATCGACGGCCCCGACGGTCTCGACGTGGGCGATCGGGTAGCGACTGAAGACGCGCAGCCCGTGCTCCATGACGTTATCGACCGTGGCCTGATACCAGCCGGGGAGCAGGCCGTCGAAGGCCTTGCGATGGCTCTCCTGCAGGCAGACGATGTCCGGCGCGAAGCTCAGCAACTCTGTCTCGATGGCGCCGACGTTGGCGTCCTCGTAGCGCACGTTCCAGGTGGCGATGCGCGTCGGCACGGTGTCGGCGGCGACCGGGGGCGCGCTCCCGGGGACGGTCAGGCCCGCCAGCAGGAAGGTCGAGAGGACGAAGGCCGCCCCGTTGAGCGCCGTGAGCGCGCACGAGTGCGCAAGCGCCGCCCACACGCCCAGCACGAGGGGTGCGATCGTCCACAGCCAGCCCGGCAACATGGCCAGCAGCGAAGTCGGCCATTCGTGGTCGGGCCGAGAGCGCAGCAGCGTGTACACTACGAGCAGCAGCGTCGCGGTTGCAAGCGATGCCGCCAGCAGGATGCGTCCATGCGTCTCGCCCACGCGTTGGTCTTCCCTCCGTCGAAGCTCTGGTACCACATCACTGCGGCGCGCAAACGTCACCCTGAGTTTTCGCTTCGCGCCCGCCGCCACCTGCCTGCGGGCGCCGGCACCCTTGTCTGCACGTGCCGTCGGCGCAGTCCATGAGACCGCAAGGGCGCGCCGGTGCGCGCTACTGCACCGGCCCAAGGATGACGTCGGTCCCGCCCGTGCGGTAGCCGAACCTGGCGACCTGCATCCGGCCCTCCATGTGTCCGGCGTTGGGGCCGAAGATGACATTACGGCCGCGCACGGTATGCACGCGCAACTCACTCAGCGGCAGCCGCGCGACCTCCGTGCCATCAACGAACAGCGCCACCGTGCCCTCCGCCCCGCCCTCGTGCACCAGTCGGTACCAGTGGAAGTCGTCGGTGGTGTCCATCTCGTGGCGCGCGGGCACGGCGTAGTCGTTGCCCGCCTGCGTCATGATCCCGGTCGCGTCCTCGGCGAGGTAGATGCCCGCGGCGTGGCCCGCGTCCGGCCGGAAGAAGGTCGCCAGGCCGTAGACCGGTTCGGTGCCCTGATCGACCACGCGGAACCAACCCTCGACCGCCCAGTCGGTCTCGTCGGTGAAGCGCACATCGCGCGAGAGCGATGCGGTGGTCCGCAACGCCGCCGCGCTGTGCAGGTCGAGGTAGACCAGCTCCCCCTCGCGCGCAATGGTGTACCCTGATGGATCGCCCGAGCGGCGGAAGCGTCGGTCGGCGGGGATGCGCTCGTCAAAGGGGAGCAGGCCGCCGTTGGCGCCGGGATCGTAGATGACCAGCTCAGGCGCGGCGGTCTGGTCGGGCAGGTAGGAGTAGAGATCGGCGTCGCGCAGGATGAAGCGGATCTTCTTGTCGGCGCGGCGCAACTCCTCGGGCAGCTCGTGGGTGCGCCAGTAAAGCACGCGTCGCACCGAGTCTCCGCCAAAGCCCACGCACTCGTCCCGCGAGAAGCCCGGGATCACCCTGCCCTGCGCGTCGAGCAGCTCCGCCATGACGTAGCCGTCCTCGCCGCAGCGGGCGTTGATGGTCACGCGTGGCACGCTGAAGGGCTCGCGGCGCGTGATCAGCCAGCCTTCCTCAGCGCCCGCGCGCATCGAGCAGAAGCCGTCGAGGCGCAGCGTGGCCACGCCGATGGCCGCGTGCGCGTTCGGGTCATTGTGCGCGCCCACCCAGCCGCCGTAGTAGAACCACAGCTCGTCACCCATCTGCACGGGCGCGCGTGCGGTGTAGATCATCCCCGAGTCGAACTCCCCCGCGCCGCCGCGCGGGATGAAGGGCGCGCGCGGGAACGGGCGCGTCCAGTTGATCAGGTCCCAGCTCCACGCGAGTTGCACGTCCATGGTGCACGGGCTGTCGCGCTCGACCTCCACCATGCGCTCGTCGGTGTAGCTCCCGTACTTGAACCAGCGCGCGTTGTAGATCCAGGGCAGAGCGATGTACATGCCCTGGTAGGGGAATACCGGCATGCCGTAGATCTGGGTGGCATCAGGGTCGAGGTCATCGGCGACCATCACCGGGCCCTCGTACGGCTTGGTCCACTCCAGACCGTCCTGCGACCAGGCGACCCCCGCCGCGCGCCCACGCCGGTTGGCGCTCTTCCAGGTGGCGACATAGCGCCACCGATAGGGATCCCAGAAGAAGTTGAGCACGTCGCCGGAGGAGAACAGCCCGGTCTCGCGGCTCTCCTCAGGCCAGGTCCAGTGCAGGCCGTCGGGCGAGAAGGCCACGCGCGCGTGGCGCCAGTCCACGCCGAAGCAGAACAGGGCGTAGCGCTTGTCCGGGTCGGGCTCCCACGGGCGCTTGATGACGCTCGGATTGTGACACTGGCCGGCGGCGCGGCGCGGGTTGTCGGCCTCCTCGGGGTCGGCGCTGATGCCCACCACGAGGTTGTTCTCGGTGGAGCCATCCTCCTCGACGATGCCCAGGATGGGCTTCTCCCAGTGTATGCCGTCAGTGCTCTCGGCGTAGGGGGTGCGGTAGCCACCGTGATGCACATGGTACCACATGCGCAGGCGCCCCTCATCCCACATGACCGTGCCGTAGAGGTAGGGGCCGGGATAGCTGCCGCCCTGCTCCCACGGCCGGTCGGCGACGATCAGCGGGTTGGCCGGGTGCTTGTCGGCGGCGTGAAAGACGCGCTCGAGGCCCTGTTGGCGCTCGACTACCATGGCGTCGAGGAAGAGCCGGCGCCACGGCCCGGCGGCGGGCCCGGCGATCAGGTCCTCGGCGGGCGGCGTCACCTGCGTGTCCCCGAGGTCGCAGGCGATCAGCAACGCGATTGCGGCGAGCGTGACTGCACGGATGATGCGCGCTCTCATCAGGCGCCCTCCTGGCCCCACCTGTGCGATCGTCATCGTATTCCCGGCACGCCGCGCGCGAACCTGCGGCCGCTCCGGCACTCCCTGAGCGACCGCCCGGACGCAAGGATACCGGCGGTGCGGCGGCGAACCGGTCGGCGCCATGGCAGAGGCCCGCGACGATCGCCAGGAGTTCGGCTTCACTCCCGACTGGCGCGCGCAGATACCGTTCGCGCTGATGCCCTTCGTGCTCGCCCTCGCCGTCGGTCTCCCGGCGTATGTCGCCCGCCGCATGATGGCGTACGTGGACCCGGTCAGCCTCGTCATCCTCGGTGGGCTGGTCATGTTCGCGGGCGTGCACAAGTTCCTCATCTTCGCCCGGGCGCAGGGGCAGTACCGCCGGAAAGTGCAGACAGGCGCCATCGAGGTCGATGGGGCGGGCATCCGCCTGCCGCTGCCGGCCGACCGATGGGTCCGCGTCCACTGGGATGAGGTGCGCGAGTTGCGGGTGATCCGCGCGGGCGGGCTGCTCGGCGAGGGGCTGATCCGCGTGCTGATCGTGGGCCCGCCGGTGACGATCCCCGGCTACGTCAATGACCGTGAGGAGCTGCTGCTGCAGATCCGCAAGCGCGCGCGGCTGACAGAGGCGCGCCGCGGCTGGTGGGCGACGGTGTGGCGGCGCGGATAGCACCGCGAAGGGCGTAGTGGGGGGCAACTGCGGACGGTAACCACCCTTCGGGCGACCCCCTCGCGAGAGCGCGAGGGGCACAACGACCACGGCACACGGCACCCACGCGTGCCGGTGCCGTTCGCTTGCGACCGGCGACCTGTGACCGGCGATTGCCCGCTACGCCCGCGCCAGCGTCTCCACTATCACCGGCCCCATGAGTCCGTGATCGTTCAGGTAGTACTCGAAGCGCCACTTGGGATTGTTCGGGCTGAACTCGCCCGGGCCGGTCCAGGCCTCCCACGGGGTGTGCAGCGGCCCGAGAATGTTGTGCCGTCCGCCGATGACCTCGATGGCGACGTCGTTGACGCCATCCGCCAGCGCGTCGGTGATGTCCGCCACGAAGGGCGCCCACGGCAGCACGAACTGCTCGCCGCCGATGTGGATCACCGCCGCGGTGCACTCGATCTCCGGCAGCGCAATCCGGCAGCGCTGCCCCTCGGCCGGCCTCTCGACCTCGACGTGATAGATGACCGCCCCCCCATAGGTGTCGAGACCCTGACCGACCCACGAGCCCTCGTCGAGGCGCTCGGGCGGGGCGACCAGCGTCATGCGTCCGGGAGCGGGCGCCTCGCCCTCGCGCAGCGCTACGCCGAAGTCGCCGACCAGGTACATCTCCTCCAACTCCATGTCCGGGCGGTAGACGAAGGTAAGCCGGATCTCGTTGTCGCCCTCCTGCAGCACTCCGGTGATGTCGATGGTCTTGATGTCGTCGTCAACCCACCAGCCATCGACCTCGGACACCTCCGACCCGTTCACCGTGATGGCGTAGTCCTCCGGATTCTCCAGCGCCAGCCTGCAGGACGCGGGCAGGTCGGTCACGTGGAAGCGCCAGAGCATACTCCAGCAGTCGCGCGGCTCGGTGTCCACCACGCCGGTGGCGTAGAGATACCACGGCTGGTGCTCGCTGCCGAAGCGGGGGCGCAGGCCGTAGTGCGCGCGAATCAGTTCATCGGCCTTGAGCACCGGCACGGGCTCCGACCACTCGCCTTCGGCCATGCGGAACTCGCAGTAGTCCAGCGGCAGCGTGTTGGGCTCGGTCAGCTCGATGGAGAACGGGCCGGTGATCTCGGCACGCTCGATGATGGTCATCAGCGGCCCCGGCTGCTCGACGTTCTCGATCTCCACGCCCGCTGAGAACAGCGCCGAACCCGTCGGGCCCAGGTGGGCCTCGAAGGCCAGGCGCCCGTCGTCCTCCCACGCCGCCACCGCGAGTCTGCGCCCGGTGCGCGGATCCCACCGCACCACCGGGCCCTGCGCGTCCAGGTGGACGACGACTGTGTGCGCGTGCTCGCGATCATGACTCTGCAGGAACACCACCCGGCCGTCGCCGACCCGGCGGAGCATGGCCCACACGAACCCGGCCTCCTTCCCCTCCTCGGTGATCGAAACGCGGCGGGGCAGGATGCCCTCGATGGCCTCGATCAACGCTTCGGGCGGGCCGCAGCATACCTGCGCCTTCGTGGCCAGGTCGGCGACGCGCGGATCAAGTCGGGCATCGACGCGGTCAGGCGGCTCGCCCGCGAAGAGCAGCGCGCCCCCGGCGGCCACGAAGCGCTCCAGCAGTTCCACCGTCTCGCCGCGCAGCGTCAGCGCCGGCGGCACCACGACCAGCCGGTAGGTCATGTGCCCCACGCGCAGTGCGTCATCGACCACACCCGCGTGTTTCGCCAGCAGCGACTCGTCGCCGAAGTCCCAGTCGTAGTGCGCGAACGACAGCGCGTAGATGATGCCCTCGAGCTGCTCCTCCAGCCGCTCGATGCTCTGCCGGCCGCCCTCGCTGTCGGCCAGCCCCCAGCCGCTCTCGATCGGATGGATCACCAGCACATCGCGCAGCGGTCGGCCCGCCGTCAGCACCACGCTCAGTCGCGCGAAGTAGTCCTCGACCGCGCGGTAGTAGGGCCACCAGGGACTGTGGTCGCGGATCGACGCCGGATAGTCGCGCTTGGCGCCGCCCGCCAGCGAGTAGTGCGTGAGATGCGGGCAGCGGAAGTTCACGCCGCAGGCCCACTGCCAGTCGCCCGAGAACTTGTGGCCCTCCAGCGGCCAGTCCCACCCGGTGCAGCCGTAGGTCTCGCTGAGCACGCGCTCCTTACCGAGCTGCGTCGCGACCGAGGTCGCCTGCTTGGCCGTGGTCAGCTCATTCGCCTGGTCGCGGAGCATGTCGATGCCGGGCCACTGCATCCACTCGTAGTGGGGCATGGCCGCGCCCACGCACTGACGTTGCGAGGCCAGCGTCTCCTCGCCCAGCATGTGGCCGGTGGCGGCGATGTTGTGCGCGGCGCACCACTCGCCGATCTGCTTCGAATACGCCTCGACGAACAGCTCGGTGATGGTGCGGAAGTAGTCGTAGCGCACCTCGTTGAAATCTCCGTCCGCCGGCGGCAGGACGACCTCGGGGAGGCGTTCGCGCAGGTCATAGCCGCGCCGCCGCTCGAACTCGTCGGCCAACCGGCAGGTCCAGGGCAGGCGCACGGCCGTGTGGATCTGCGCGCCGTAGCTGGGCTCGTCGGTGAACACCGCGGGGATGATCGTGCCCATGTCGTCGCCGTAGCGCGCCGCATACTGCTCGTGGGTGACGCGGATGAACTCGGCGACCGCCTCGGGATCCAGGGTGTCGAGATAGCCGCCGTCGTTGGTCCAGCCGGACACCTCCTGCATCCCGGGGCAGAAGAACAACGCCCGGTGCCGCACGTGTGCCTCCTCAGCGGTCATGATCTGCCCCGGGCCGCCGATCTTCTCGTAGGATACCAGCCGTCCGTCCTCATCGAGCCGCACGTCGAAGACCGCATGCACCTTGATGGTCGCCGGGTCAGGGCCGTCGAAATGCGCGCTGAGGTACTTGAGCCGATGCTCGGGATGCACGCGCGTGACCAACCCGCCCGCCGGTCCTGACGGCCAGCGGTCCTCGTCGTAGAGGTAGGCGTGCATGCCCAGCTCCCGACACTTCTGCACGCACGCGGACACGCACTCGAACCAGCGCTCAGACAGGTAGGGAGTCTTCAGCCCGTAGCGGGAGTGCATGAACGCGCCGCCCATGCCGGCGTCGTGCATCGACTGGATCTGGGCCTGCAGCCGCTCGGGCGCCAACTCTGAGTTCCACGACCAGAACGGCGCGCTGCGGTAGATCGACGGCGGGTTCCGCCAGAATTCGTCGAGGGAGTTGAGGTCACTCATGTGCGGGCTCTCCTTCGGGACGGCGCGCGATGCGCGTCTGGATGTGCGCCGGGCCTTTCGCCGTACCCGCGCGATCCCCTGCACGGGGCAGCAGGAAGTCCGCATGGCACCGCGGTGTGTGGCGACGGGGCAGGTGGTATACTGGCGGCGGGCGTAGCCCCGACGGTGAAAACGGGAGGCGAGGCGAGTGCTGGGGGCGAGGGAGGATGGGACGTGGTAGACTGGTGGGTCGAGTGGGGGAGGTACGTCCATCTTTGGGGCAGCTGGTTCACGCTGGCGGTGTTCGGCTCGGTGATCGTCGCGGGCCTTGAGCGGAGCCGTACACAGCGCGGACATGCGTGGGCGCGGGCACTCAAGGTCGCACTGTCGGTCGCGGCGGCAGCGATCGTCATCTCTCCAGTGGTGCAGGTTATGCTGGGCGAACTCGCGTTCTTCCCGACGCTCCTCGCGGCCGTCCTGGCCTTCGCGCCCGGGGTGCCGCTCGGGTTGGCTGCGGCTCGCGCGGGGATGGCAGGCGGAGCCGAACGCGAAACAGAAGGGGAGAACGATCGGGCAGGCCAGAGACACCGCCCGTCCTGAAGGCAGAGACTGACGCCAACGGCACAGGCCGGCCGGTGAGCCGCGCTCTCCAGCGGCCACGGCAGCCGCCCACGGCAACGGCACAGGTCGCCTCCTGACGGGAGCGGCCACCGTGTGCTACAATGCCCGCACCATGGCTGAGGAAGCGATAACCATCGTCGGCGCGGGGCTGGCGGGCGCGGAGGCGGCGTGGCAGGTCGCGCAGCGCGGTGTGCCGGTGGTGCTGTGCGAGATGCGGCCGCACGTGATGACGCCCGCGCACGAGACCGACCTGTTCGCCGAGCTGGTGTGCTCCAACTCGCTCAAGTCCAACCGCATGACCTCCGCCCACGGCGTGCTCAAGCAGGAGCTGCGCCTGCTCGGCTCGCTGGTCATCCGCTGCGCCGACGAGCACGCCGTCCCTGCCGGGCAGGCGCTCGCGGTTGACCGCCGGCGCTTCGCCGAGGCGATCACCGAGCGCGTGCACGCGCATCCGCTCATCGAGGTGCGGTGCGAGGAGGTCACGGCCATCCCCGACGGCCCCGCGATCATCGCCTCCGGCCCGCTGACCTCGCCGGCGCTGGCGCAGGCCATCGTCGAACTGACCGGCGCCGAGCGGCTCTACTTCTACGACGCGCTCTCCCCCATCGTATCCGCCGAGAGCATCGACTACCAGGTGGTCTTCCGCCAGTCGCGCTACGACAAGGGCGACGCCGATTACCTCAACTGCCCCTTCGATCGCGAGCAGTACGCGCGCTTCCACGCCGAGCTGCTGGCCGCGGAGACCACGCGGCACAAGGACTACCAGGCCAGCGAGCTGTTTGAGGGCTGCCTCCCCATCGAGGTCATCGCCGCGCGCGGCATCGACGGCCCGCGCTTCGGGCCGATGAAGCCCCGGGGCCTGACCGACCCCCGCACCGGCCGGATGCCCTGGGCCGTGGTGCAGCTTCGCGCCGAGAACCGCGCGGGGACCATGTGGAACCTGGTGGGCTTCCAGACCTCGCTCACCTGGCCGGAGCAGCGGCGCGTGTTCCGCATGATCCCGGGGCTGGAGAACGCGGAGTTCCTGCGCTACGGGGCGGTCCATCGCAACACCTACATCAACGCGCCCACGCTGCTGCGCCCGACCTGGCAGACGCGGGCGCGCGATGACCTGCTGTTCGCGGGCCAGATCACGGGCGTTGAGGGCTACGTGGAGTCGGTGGGCTCAGGGCTGGTGGCGGGGATCAACGCGGCGCGGCTGATGCGCGGGCTGGAGCCGCTGGTCATGCCGGTGCACAGCGTGCTGGGGGCGCTGGCGGAGCACATTACCAGCGCCGACCCGCATGGTTTCCAGCCGATGAACGCGAACTTCGGGCTGCTGCCCAGGCCCGATGCGACGCGGCGCATGAAGAAGGCCGAGCGCCGCAAGCTGCAGGCGGAGCTGGCGCTGCGCGAGATCGAGCGGGTGGTGGAGCGAAGCCTGGAGCGGTAGCGTGACGCTGCCCACGCTCGTCGCCATCGCAGAGCGTGCATTATCCCCGCCGGAGGTCGCGGACGGGGGCGAGTCGAATGCGCCCCGCAGACTTCCGGAGAGGTGATCGCCGATGGTGTTGCGCACGCAGTGCATGCAGGCGCTCAGCGACGCGGAGATGGAGCGCATCTGGCAGGCGGCGCTGCGTATCTGGGCACGGGTGCCGCTGCGCGCGCCCGGCACCGACGAGTTCATGCAGGCGCTGCGCGACTTCGGCTGCGAGATCGACGGCGACCGCATCGGCTTCCCCGCGGATGTGCGCGAGCACACCCTCGCCCGCATTGATGAGCTGCGTGAATCGCGCGGACCGGCCCGCCCGGCCGTGGTCGAGAGCGAGCAGGTCTTCTATCAGACCAACGGGCAGGCGTTCTACTGCTGCGACTTCGAGACCGAGCGGCTGCGCGCAGCGACTACCGCCGACCTCGAGCAGTGGTGCCATGTGTGCGACTGCTACCCCGAGATGGGGCGCGGCCACCCCACCTTCATCCCGCAGGACGTGCCCCGCGCCTCGAGCGACGTGCACACCTTCGCGACCGTGATCCTCAACTCCAGCCGCCCGTGCCTGGTGTCGGTGTACAACGCGGACATGCTGCCCTACTTCATCGAGCTGCAGGCGATCTGCGACGGCTCGGTGGAGGCGGTGCGCGCCAACCCGGTGTTCAACACGCTGTGCTACGTCAACTCGCCCTTCATGATCTCGCGCGAGGCCATCGACATCGGCATGCGCGCGCGCGAGCTGCTCGGGCTGCCCTTCCGACTGTCGTCGATGCCGGTGATGGGCACCGCCGCGCCGGTCACCATCGCCGGGACGCTGGCGCTGGCGACCGCCGAGTGCCTGGCATGCAACGCGGTGACCCTGGCGCTCGACGACCGCCTGTCCGGCTGGACCGAGACGCCGGTGGGCTTCGACATGCGCGCGGGCGCCTCGACCGCCAACGGGCCGGACGTGCAGCTCCTGCGCCTGGCGGCGCGGCAGATGGCGGCGTATGTCTTCGGCGGCGAGTACACCGCCCTGGCCGGCCTCGGGACGACCGCCAAGGTGCCCTGCGCGCAGGCGGTGCTGGACAAGGGCCTGGATGCCATGTGGGGCCTGTGCGCGGGCATGCGCAGCTTCGCCTCGCTGGGTATCCTGGCGGCCTCGGACGTGGCCAGCATCACGCAACTGATGGTGGACCTGGAGATGGTCGGTCACCTGCAGCGGCTGGCGCGCGGGGTGGTGGCCGATGACGAGCACATCGCCGAGCCGCTCAGCAGCGAGGTTGCGCCGCGCGGGGCCTACTTCCTCGAACAGGAGCATACCGCGCGGCACTTCCGCGACGAGCTGTGGCTGCCGGAGCTGATGGACCGGCGCACGCCCATGGCGTGGGCGGCCGATCCGATGGACATGCTCGACGCGGCGCGCGCCAAGGCCCGGCGAGTGCTCGAGCAAGCCGAGAACAGATCGCCGCTGAGCGACGAGCAGCGCCGGCAGGTGTCCGCGATCGTGGCCGAGGCGGATGCGGTCGCCACCGGCTGAGACGCGCATTCCCCGAGGCATTGCGCCGAGACGGCCATGACGGACATCGAGCTGTGGCCGGGGGCGCGCAACTGAACCGGGCGGCGTCCGGGTAAGCGAGGGCGCCCGCCCTCCAGGATGGAGATGGAGGTCCAAGCCACCAGGCATGCCGGCGACGCGCCCCTCAGCAGCAGGCGTGAAGACACGCCCGGAGACCGCGGCCCGCGGGCCCGCGGTGACCGGGCGCGCGCTGATTCTCGGCGCGCTGCTGATTCCGCTGAATGTCTACTGGGTCATGATGGTCGAGGGCATCTGGCACGGCGGGCACCCCAGCGTCATGGCCCTGCCGTGGGGCGTGGTCTTCAACATCATCGTCCTGCTGATGGTGAACGCGGTGATTCGGCCGCTGCGCCCGACGTGGGCCCTTACCCAGGCCGAGCTGGTCACGGTCTACGTCATGGTCGGCATCGCCATCATGCTCGCGGGGCACGACACGCTACAACTGGGCGTGCCCAACCTGAGCCATCCCTACTGGTACGCGACCGAGGCGAACAACTGGGAGACGCTGATCATCCCCCACCTGCCCGAGTTCGCCACCGTGGGCGACATGCAGGTGCTGCGGCCCTACTACGAGGGCCACGAGACGCTCTACCGCCCCGAGCGCATCATGGCCTGGCTGGGGCCGACACTGTGGTGGTGCGCGGTGATCCTCGCGGTCGGGCTGGTGATGATCGGCATCAACGTGCTCCTGCGCCGGCAGTGGACCGAGGCCGAGAAGCTGGGCTACCCGGTGGTGCAGCTCCCTCTGGCGATGACTGAAGAGGGCGGCAGCCGCCGGTTCTTCGCCAGCAAGGTGCTGTGGGCCGGCATCCTGGTGGCGGCCGGGCTGGACCTGTACAACGGCCTGCACTCGTTCTGGCCGGTGCTGCCGCTGATCGACGTGCGCCACAACGGGAACCACTACATCGACACCCGACCGTGGGGCCTGCCCTGGAGCGCCGCCGGGAGGGTGCCCCTGCCGCTCTACCCGTTCCTCACCGCACTGGGCTTTCTCATCCCGCTCGACCTGTGTTTCTCCATGTGGTTCTTCTACATCTTCCGCAAGCTCCAGGAGATCGCCGCACATGCCGTCGCCATCCCGTTGATGCCGGGTATGCCCTACCTCGCGGCGCAGTCATTCGGCGCGTGGTTCGCGCTGTTCGGCTTCGCGATGTGGATGGGCCGACGCTACTTCGCCGAGCTGGGGCGCAGCATCTGGACCGGCGCCATCTCGGGCCGGGTCGAGGCCGGGGATCCGATGAGCTACCGCGGCGCGGTGGTTGCGATCGCCGCCGGCCTGGGCTTCCTCATCTTCTTCTGCCTGCGCGCCGGGATGAGCCTCGGGGCGGTGCTGCCCTTCTGGCTGTTCGTAATCGTGATCCACACCGCGCTCACGCGCGTGCGCGCCGAACTCGGCCCCCCCGCGCACGAGATGGCCGGCAACATGAACGCGGCGCACCTCGAGATCATCTTCGCCGGCACCCGTGCCCTGGGGCCTGCCAACCTGACCATGTTTCCGCTGTTCTGGTGGCTGACCGGCCGCGGCTACCGCACCACGCCCATGCCCATCCAGCTCGAGGGCTTCAAGATGGCGCAGGTGTCGGGCGCCGAGCCGCGCCGACTCGCCCTCGGCATGGCGCTGGCCTTCCTGCTCGGCGGCTTCTTCACCTACTGGGCGGCGATCCACCTCACCTACCAGTACGGCACCACCCCCCTGATCGGCCACAACCGCGGTCAGTGGAACCAGCTCGGCTCATGGCTGAGCTACCCGCGCGAGCCGGACTGGCAGCAGATGATCATGATCGGCGCGGGGGCGCTGGCGACCTGGGGGATGATGTGGATGCGCCTGCAGTTCCTGTGGTGGCCGCTGCACCCCGCAGGCTACGCGCTGGGCATGCTGTTCGGTGTCGAGTACTTCTGGAGCTGCCTGCTGATCGCGTGGGTGATCAAGTGGGCGATCCTGCACTGGGCCGGCCAGCGCGCCTACCAGCGCTTCATGCCCTTCGTCTACGGGGTGATCATCGGCGAGTACGCGGTGGGCGCGTTCTGGAGTGCGCTGGGGGTTATCCTGCGGCGACCGCTCTACGACTTCTCGCCGGGGTAGACGGCGCTGCGGCTGCGTGCCATCCCGCTCCCGCCCACGGGGGGCGTTCTCTTCAACGGCAACGGCGCCTTGGCCTACGGGATCACGCGCACGGTCACGTCATCGACATAGTAGATGCAGTTGTTGCGGTTGGGCGAGAAGCAGATCGACTGGATGCGGTTCACGCCGTCATCGCCGAAGCGCAGCCCCGTCACCGTCGTGCCCTCCACCGTCAGGTCGAAGACGCCCGCGGCCAGGTCCGCCCGGATATGCACCCGCTGCCACGCATCCGTCGTGATGGTCAGCCCCTCGATCGGATTGGACCGCTCGCGGTAGTAGGTCACCGTGCCGTCGGGCAGGAAGCGGACGTTGAAGGCGCGCCGGGAGAAGGTCCCCACGCCCGCGTCTACCGCGTCGATGTCCACACGCTCGGCGCTGGTCGAGGGCACGAAGATGCGCGCGCTTGTCTCCACCACCCCGTCCCTGCAGTCGGCGATGTCCTGCGGGCTCAGCGTCAGCCACAGCGCCCCACCCGCTCGGTGGGGCTCATCCCGGCGCTCGAGCTTCACGTACTGATTATCGCCCGGATTGCCGCTGCCCGGAGGATCGTCATTGAGCACCTGGACGCGATCGGCCGTCTGCTCGCGCACCACCCAGCCGCTCGCGCCCGCCGGCGCCTCGGTCGGGTCGAGATCATCCTCGGTCGGACTGGTCCCCGCGGGCACGCCCTCGAAGTCGTCCTGCACTGCGATGAAGGGCTCGCGGTCCGGGTTCTTCTTCGGCAGCGCGCCGAACTGCGTCATGTCGGGGTACTCGGGCTCAGGCTCCCAGGGCACGAACTGGAACGAGTAGAGATCGGCGTCGCGCAGCACGAAGCGCAGCCGCACCGGCCGCCCGGCCAGCTCGCGCAGGTCGCCGCCGACGTCATTCCAGCGCACCACGAAGTGCAGATGATCGCCGTAGATCTCCGGGCAGTCGGCCAGCGTGTAGCCCGCGATCGGGGTGCCGTCGGCGTCCTGGACCTCGACCTGCACACTGCCCGCGCCGGAGGTCGCGAAGTTGAGCGCGAGGTTGCCGCCGTCGAAGACGAGCGGCCTGGTGATGATCTCCCCGCCGGCCGCGGGCGCCGCCAGGGAGACGAAGCCGTCGATGCGGATGGTGTAGCGGCGGAAGGCGGTGTCGGTGCCCTCCCAGTAGCCCTCGGTGGCGTAGAGGGAGATCACGTCGGGGGCGTCCGCGAGGTCCGAACGGGTCTGCACCATCTGCCAGAAGATGAAGTTGTCGCCGTAGACCCACGATTCGCGCTCGCGCGGTCCCGGGCGGATGAAGGCCTCGGGCCAACGCTTGAAGACCAGCCCGTCGCGGCTGGTCATGAAGAGCGCGTCGGTGATCGCGGTGCCGTAGCGGCGGCCCGCCGCGGCGCGGGCGAGGCGCTCGTCGAGCATGGGCAGCTCCAGCACCGGCTGCGACCAGTTACGGTCGGTGTAGCGCATGGGGAAGCCCATGAAGATGTGCGGCGCGCGAAAATAGGGCTGGATCTCGTTGGTGTAGAGGTGCTCGTCGGGTGAGTTCTCGTACTCCAGCCACACCGGCGGCGGGAAGCTCAGGATGTCGGGCGAGGTGGCGGTCATGATCGCGCGCACGCCGTCCTTGAAGCCGCGGTGGTACTCGCGGTACTGTTCGCGCACCGGGTCCCAGAACATGAGGTTCTGCGAGTCGAAGGCGCCCTCGGTCTGGCTGGGCGTGGTGCTCAGCAGACGGAAGTGCACACCATCCCCGGAGGCCAGCACGTACATGCCCCTGGGCTTGCTGCCGATGATGGTGATCTTGATGCGCTCGTCGGGCGGGCAGGCCGGGTTGGTGTCAAGCCAGGTGGCGGTGTGCGCCGGGTCACCGCCGATCTCAGCCACGAACTCGGGGGTGAGCACGATGTTGTTGGCGGTGGAGCCGCGGAAGTCGAAGATGCCCAGCTCCGGCCGCCGCCAGTGGATGCCGTCATCGCTCTCGGCGTAGCACAGGAACCAGGGATGGTCATCGAGCGCCTGTGCGGGCTCCCCCGAGTGGCGGTAGTGCAGCCCGCGGTAGTACATGCGGTAGAGCGGGCCGTCCTGGAAGACTGAGCAGAACGCGCTGGCGTTGCCCTCCCACGGCGCGTCGGTGCGGTAGACAATCTCTTTGCGCTCGGGCCGGTGCAACACAAGCTCGGCCTGGCCGCCGAAGCTGTCGATCAGGTAATCATCCACGAACAGCTCCAGCCGCGAGCCTATCTCGATGGGCTCCTGGGCCATCGCTGTGCCTGCCATGACCGCGATCACCACCATCGTGAGATTTGGGCGCACTGACATCCGATCCACCTCCGAGGCCTGCTGCCCGGCTGCTGGTTCAGCGCGCGGGGGCACGCGACCTGCCTGCGGGGTCGAGACGAGACCGGGCGGGGGCCACTTTGAGGGCGTCGGTGCGCGAGTTGCTTCATCCTGACCGGCGGGCGAGGGTACCCACCGTCCATGCCGGGTGGAGCCGCCGACGCATCGGCGAGAGATGCGCGAGGAGGACGGGGCGACGGCGGCGAAGCACGCGGTGCACGCGCCAACGACGCACCCGGGGAGCGGCGATCATGCCTGAAACCGTCATCGTGGACGCGATCCGGACGCCCATCGGGCGCTTCGGCGGCGGGCTGCTGGAGCACTCGGCGGCCGACCTGGCTACGCTCGTGGTCGAGGCGCTGGTCGAGCGCAACGCGGTGCCCCGCGACGAGGTCGCCGAGGTCATTCTCGGCCAGGTCATCCAGGGCGGCTCGAACCTGAACGTGGCGCGCACCGCCGCGATCCGGGCCGGGCTGCCGGTGAGCGTGTGCGGCTCGACCATCAACATGATGTGCGCGTCAGGGATGCGCGCGATCGACATGGCGCGGCGGGCGGTGGCGCTGGGCGCGGGCGACCTGTTCATCGCCGGCGGCACCGAGAGCATGAGCAACGCGCCCTTCTACGTGCGCGAGCTACGCTGGGGACACAAGCTGGGCTCGGTCGAGATGATCGACGCGGTCATGGACGAGGGGCTGCGCTGCCCGGTCACCGGGATGGGCATGGGCCTGACCGCCGAGGAGATCGCGGCGCGCACCGGGATCACCCGCGAAGAGATGGACGCGTGGGCGCTGCGCAGCCAGCAGCGCGCGCGGGCGGCCATCGCCGCCGGACGTTTCGCCGCCGAGATCGTGCCGGCGCCGCGCAGGCGCGATGATCCCCTGACCGTGGACGAGCATCCCCGCGAGACCTCGATGGCGGCGCTGGCGGGGCTGCGGCCGGCCTTCAGGGAGGACGGTTGCATCACCGCCGGCAACGCCTCCGGCATCAACGACGGCGCCGCGGCGCTGCTGCTGGCCTCGCCCGAGCGCGCGGCGGCACAGGGCTGGACGGCGCGGGCGCGTATCATCGGCTCGGCCTGGGCGGGCGTGGAGCCCGAGGTGATGGGCCTGGGGCCGGTGCCGGCGGTGCGCGAGCTGTGCGCGCACACGGGCATCGCGCTCGATGACTTCGACCTGATCGAGCTGAACGAGGCCTTCGCGGTCCAGGCGCTGGCGGTGATGCGCGAGCTGGGCATGGACGAGGAGCGCGTGAACGTCAACGGCTCCGGCATCGCGCTGGGGCATCCGATCGGGGCCACCGGCGCGCGCATCGTAGTGACGCTGCTGCACGAGCTGGAAAGGCGCGGCGCACGTCTGGGGCTGGCGACCCTGTGCGTGGGCGGCGGCATGGGCATGGCGATGGCAATCGAAAGGGTGGCATGAGCGATGACGGTTGAGCGCATGGCGATCATCGGAGCGGGGACGATGGGCACCGGCATCGCGCAGGTGGCGGCACAGGCGGGCATCGCGGTGACGCTGATCGACTTCGCCGAGGCGGCTTTCGAGCGCAGCCGGGCGCTCCTCGAGCGCTCCCTGCAGGGCGGCATCGAGCGCGAGAAGCTCACTCGTGAGCAGGCCGACGAGGTGCGCGCGCGTATCACCCGCACCATGAGCTGGGATGCGCTGGGACAGGCCGAGTGGGTCATCGAGGCGGTCTACGAGGACGCGGACGTGAAGGGCGAGGTGCTGGCCCGCGCGGGCGAGCAGGCGCCGGAGATGACGGTCATCGCCACCAACACCTCGACGCTGCCCATCGCGAAGCTTGCGGCGATGTCCGGGCGCCCCGAACGGTTCATCGGCATGCACTTCTTCAACCCGCCGCCCGCGATGAAGCTGGTCGAGGTGATCCCGTGCGCGCACACACTGCCGGAGGTGACCGACGCGGCGCTGGCGCTGTGCGAGCGCATGGGCAAGCAGCCCCGGGTCGCGCCCGACATCCCCGGCTTCTTCGTCAACCGCGCCTTCGGGGCACTGCTGGCCGCCGCGGTGGACATCTGGCTGCAGGGCGCCGAGCCGGCGGACATCGACGGCGCGATGGAGCTGGGCCTGGGCCACCGCATGGGGCCGCTGGCGACCGCGGACCTCATCGGCCTGGACGTGTGCGTGGCGCTGCTGGATTCGCTGCACGAGCAGACCGGGCACGCGCGCTTCGCGGTCGCACCGGAGCTGCGGGCGCTGGTGGAGGCCGGGAAGCTCGGCCGCAAGTCCGGCGAGGGCTTCTACCGCTACGAGGAGTGAGGGCACGATGGCCGGTGACGAACGCGTTGCGCTGGTGACGGGAGCCTCGCGGGGGATCGGCGCGGCGGTAGCGCTGCGCCTGGCCTATGATGGCCACCACCTCGCGATCAACTACGTCGAGGAGACCGGGCGCGACAACGCCGACGAGGCCGAGGACCTGGCGCTCAGGGCCAGGGAGCTTGGAGCCGAGGCCGTGTGCGTGCACGCGGACGTGACCGATCGTGAGGCGGTCGCGGACATGTTCGCGTACGTCGCGCAGCGGCTGGGGCCGGTCGATGTGCTGGTCAACAACGCCGGGATCACCCGCGACCGCACCCTGCGCAAGCTCGCTCCCGAGGACTGGGACGCGGTCATCGCGGTGAACCTGACCGGCGCCTTCAACTGCGCGCAGGCGGCCGTCGGGGGCATGACCGAGCGCGGCTGGGGGCGCATCATCAGCGTCTCCTCGGTAGTCGCGCTCATGGGCAACTTCGGCCAGGCCAACTACGCCGCCTCGAAGGCCGGGATCCTGGGCATGACCAGGTCGCTGGCACGCGAGGTGGCGCGCAAGGGCGTGACGGTCAACGCGGTCGCGCCGGGCTTCATCGACACCGAGATGACGCGCGCCATCCCGCCGGACATCATCGCGCAGATCGTGGCGACCATCCCGATGGCGGCGATGGGCACGCCCGAGGACGTGGCCAGCGCTGTGGCCTTCCTGGCCTCCGACGAGGCGCGTTACATCACCGGGCACGTGCTGTCGGTCAACGGCGGCATGTACATGTAGTCGTCGGTCACAAGCCAGCGACGCCAGCAGACATCGTGCACCGGGAGAAAACGAAGGCGACCATCGGATGCCGTTCGCGTGTGACCTGTGACCTGCAGCCTGTGACTGCCGTTCAGAGGTGAATCCATGGCCAGCAAGATCATGTCGGTTGCCGAGGCGGTCGCGCAGATCCCCAACCAGGCCACGGTGGCGTGCGGCGGCTTCGTGGGCGCCGGACACCCTGAGGCCCTGACCGCCGCCATCGAGGCGCGCTTCGAGGCGGAGGGTCGGCCGCGCGACCTGACCGTCGTATACGCCGCCGGCCAGGGCGACGGCCAGTCGCGCGGCATCAATCACCTCGCCCACGAGGGGCTCACCCGGCGCATCATCGGCGGTCACTGGGGCCTGTGCCCGGCGCTGGGGGCGCTGGCGGTCGAGAACAAAGTCGAGGCCTACAACTGGCCCCAGGGCGTCATCTCACATCTGTTCCGCGAGATCGCGGGTGCCCGGCCGGGGCTGATCACGCACATCGGCCTGAAGACCTTCGTGGACCCGCGCAACGGCGGCGGCAAGCTCAACGACCGCACCACTGAGGACCTGGTCGAGGTCATCGAGCTGGCCGGGCGCGAGTGGCTGTTCTACCACGCCTTCCCGATCCACGTCGGCCTGGTGCGCGGCACCACCGCCGATGAGCGCGGCAACATCACCATGGAGCATGAGGCGCTGTTCGGTGAGATGCTGGCCATCGCCCAGGCCGCGCGCAACTCCGGCGGCATTGTGATCGCCCAGGTCGAGCGCATCGCCGGGGCCGGGACGCTCAACCCCCAGCACGTGCGCATCCCCGGCATCCTGGTGGACGCGGTCGTAGTGGCGGACCCCGCCGAACATCAGCAGACCTTCAGCGAGGACTACAACCCCGCGTACTGCGGCGACGTGCGCGTGCCCTTCGAGGCCATCCCGCCGCTGCCCATGGACGAGCGCAAGATCATCGCGCGTCGAGCGGCGCTGGAGCTGCAGGCGGGCGCGATTATCAACCTGGGCATCGGCATGCCCGAGGGCGTCGCGGCCGTGGCCAACGAGGAGGGCATCGCCTCGGCGCTCAACCAGACCGTCGAGGCCGGGCCCATCGGCGGCGTGCCCGCGGGCGGGCTGTCCTTCGGCGCCTCGGCCAACCCCGAGGCGGTCATCGATCAGCCCGCGCAATTCGACTTCTACGACGGCGGCGGCCTCGACCTGGCGTTCCTGGGCATGGCCCAGGCGGATGCGACCGGCAACGTGAACGTGAGCAAGTTCGGGCCGCGCGTGGCCGGCTGCGGCGGCTTCATCAACATCACGCAGACCGCCGACACCGTGGTGTTCTGCGGCACCTTCACCGCCGGCGGCCTGGAGATCGCCATCGAGGGCGGCACCCTGCGCGTCGTCCAGGAGGGCAGGCACCGCAAGTTCATCGAGCAGGTCGAGCACGTCACCTTCTCCGGCGAGTACGCCGCCGAGAAGGGCCAGCGCGTACTCTACGTCACCGAGCGCGCGGTTTTCGAGCTGGCCGACGGCGGCCTGACGCTGACCGAGATCGCGCCCGGAATCGACGTCGAGGCGCAGGTGTTGGCGCAGATGGAGTTCGCGCCGACGGTCTCCCCTCGCCTGACCGAGATGGACCCGCGCATCTTCCGCGACGCGCCGATGGGCCTGAGCGTGTGACGGCGCACTACCGGAGAGTGAACGTGCGATGAGGAAGATGATGTGGCCGTTGCTGGTCGTGATGCTGGCCGCGCCCTGTGTGGCTCAGGAGCGGGCTGCGACGCCCGTGCTCTCGACCATGGAACTGCTGGACGCTACGGCCGACTTCAGCTTCGCAATCATGAGCGACCACAAGGGCAACGCTCCCTCCGACACCCCGCGGATGGCCCGGATGGTCGAGTGGATCCGCACCAGCGGCGACCGGTTCGTGATCGGCCTGGGCGATCACCTGAAGATACCGCCGGAGCGATCGAAGCCCTTCCTTGACTTCCTGGCCCAGGACGCCTGGTGGCACCGGCGCTTCTGGCCGAACATCGCGGACGGCGAGAACGAGTTCTACGGGAACGGTCAGGACGATTGGGGAGCCGGCGGGGCGCTGCTCGACGCGGTGGAGATGCGCTCACGGCCGGGCGTGGCTGTGCGCGACAACAACTGCGAGTACTACGCGCGACTCTTCGCCAGGGGCTTCACCATCCACCTGATCCAGCTTCACTTCTCTGACAACCCGGCCGACATCAGCGTGGCCTTCAACGAGAGCACCCGGCGCTTTCTCATCGACACGCTGCAGAACATCCACAGGACCGACCACGACATCGTCATCGCCTGCGCCCACTCGCGCACCGGCTACTGGGTGCAGGAGCTGCGCCCCGAGCGACAGAGGATCGTGCTCGACACCTGCGACCTGGTGTTGTCGGCAACCACGCACGCATACGGCCGCCAGGTCATCGAGGGCTATGAGACGAGCGGGGCGCTGTGCCTGAACACCGGCTCGGTAACCTACCCGTTGGGCGGCCGGCCGGGCGGTTACGTGCAGGTGCACGTCTTCGGCGCGGGGCCGAGCATGCTGGTGCAGTACGTCAGTGTGGACATCGAGCGGCGACTGCCCGGGCCGCCCACAACCGCGGCCTACCTCAAGGAGATCGGCGGCGCCATCAGCGAAGTGACGCTGGCCGCAGAGGGCGAGGGAGCCGGCCACGAGCGCAGATGACGGCGGTCTGCGCGGGCAATTGCCATGCATGAGCGGACCGGTATCAGTCGATGGACGATGGCCGCGGGACTCGCGCTGGCCTGCGCGCTGTCGGCGGGAGCGCAGGGGGCCATGACCTTCGAGGAGATCGGCGTGCCCATCCGCGTGACCGGCGTGCTGGGCTGGTGCGTCGGCCCGGACGCGGCCGGGCGCATGAACTGCATCTACGTCAGCCACAGCCAGAGCGATGGAGAGCTGTTCCTGGTGCGCGTGAACGTCGAGACCGGCCAGGTCGCGCAGTTCGCCAGCCCGGTCTTCGAAGAGGGGGCGTGGGCGTGCTGCCTGGGCTCCGACGGGCGCGTCTACCTGGGAACCATCGGCAGCCACGGGCCCTCGCACGTGCTGCGCTTCGACCCGGCCACCGACGAGTTCGTGGACCTGGGCTGCCCCGCCGAGACCGAGCGCTACATCTGGACCTTCTCCCCCACCTCCGACGGCAAGATCTTCGGCGGCACCCACGGCGAGGCGCGCCTGATCGAGATCGACGTGGCGACCGGCGGCCTGCGCGACCTCGGGAGGCTGTGCGACACAGAGCAGTACGCGCGCTTCACCTGGTACGGGGAGGCCGACCGCACGGTCTACGCGCTGATCATGATGGTGGACCGGCACATCGTCGCCTGGTCGCGCGATAGCGGGGCCGCACAGCGCGTCGAGTTCCCCGGCTGGGAGGGCGGGGGCTACCCGCAGGTCTACGAGGCCACCGACGGCTACGTCTACGCCGTCGGCCAGGGCCAGGTCTGGCGGCTGGACCACGGTGTCGCCCGGCCGGTCGAGCGCGAGGCGCCGCCAGGCCGCAATCCCTACGCACCGGACCTCAAGCGCACCTTCATGAGCGGGAGCACGCAACCGCCGGTGCTGGCGGACGGCTCGGTGGTCGGTGGCGTCGAGGCCGGGCTGATCCGCCTCACCGGCCCCGATGGCGCGGAGCGCGAGGTCGTCTACGACTACGACTGCGTCGGCGCGGGCATCTACGTGGTGCGCGCGGGGCCGGGCGGGAAGCTCTACGGCGGCAGCGTGTCGCCGCTGCGGGTGTTCGAGTACGATCCGCAAACCCATGAGCTGCGCGACCTGGGCCGGCCTACCCAGGCGACCGGCGAGGTCTATGCCTTCACGCACCTCGACGGGGTGCTCTACATGGCCGCCTACGGATCGGTGTGCATCACGGTCTACGACCCGCGCGAGCCGTGGAACTTCGGGGCCGAGCCGGGCTGCAACCCGCGCGATCTCGGGCCGCTGGGCGCGGACCAGAACCGGCCGCACTCGATGGAGGTGGGCCCGGACGGGAACATCTGGATCGCCTCGCGACCGTCATACGGGAACTGGGGCGGGGCGCTGAGCCGCCTGGTGCCGGGGAGCTTGGAGAAAACCATCTGGCGCGACATCGTCCCCGACCACTCGGTGATCTCGCTGGCGATGGACCGCGAGCGCGGGCTGATCTGGGCGGGCACCGACATCGGCGGCGGGCGCGGGACCAGGCCGCGGCCGACCGCGACCGAGGCGGTGCTGTTCGCCTTCGACCCGGTGGCCGAGCACAAGGTGTTCGAGTGCGTGCCGCTGCCGGGCGAGTACGGGATCATGGCGCTGGCGATGGGCGGCGACGGGCTGATCTACGGCGCCGCGCACGAGACGCCCGACATCTTCGTCTTCGACCCGGCGCGTCGCGAGGTGGTCGGGCGGCTGCGGGCGCCCGGGCGTGTGCTCATGGAGGCGCTGCAGCTCGGGGAGGACGGCTGCATCTACGGCATGGCGCGCGAGGGCTTCTTCCGCATCCGGCCCGGCGGCGCGGCGGTCGAGGTGCTGGGCAGCTACCCCGGCGCCACGCGCGGCTTCGCCCTCATCGGCCGCGACATCTACTTCGGCAAGGGCCCCACACTCGTGGTCGGACACCTGCCGTGAAATAGGTATCTGAATACACACAGACCTAATTTGACGGCCGGTCGCCGCGCTATGAGGCTACCGGTGCCAGGAGGGATGCCATCCCGCTGTGCCGGGAGGTATGGTCACATGAAGACAGTCGCCCCCCTCGCCGTTCTTCGACCTTGCCACTGGTCGTAGCCGCCGTTCTGTGTCTGCTGTGCGCCGGTGCCG
>CAZTZN010000017.1:0-40596 GCA_964617715.1 uncultured Armatimonadia bacterium
TTGCAATGCGGAGAGGCTTCACGCTCATTGAGCTGCTGGTCGTCATCGCGATCATCGCCATCCTGGCGGCGTTCCTCTTTCCCGTCTTCGCGCGCGCCCGCGAGAAGGCGAAGCAGACAAGCTGTCTGAGCAACGTCAAGCAGATCAACCTCGCCCTGAACATGTACGCCCAGGACTACGACGACACGCTGCCTTGCGTGCAGATGCGCAGCGCGACGACGTTCTACGGGTACTGGTTCGACGTCATAGAACCCTACATCAAGAACCAGCAGGTCCTGGTGTGCCCTTCGAGCCCGCAGCAGGACGTGGGCTACGGCTGGAACTACCCGCACGCGGGCTACCGGCTGGACCTCAACAACCAGGTCAACCGCAGCGATATCCTCTATCCGGCCGAGATGATGCTGTTCGGGGACAGCAACAACGGCAGCTACCGGCGCTACCTGTACTGCGCCTGCGTCGGCCACTGGCCCTTCCCGCCCGGCATCCGTGACGCGACCAACGTGATCGCGACGCGGCACAGCGAAGGCGCGAACTTCGGGTTCGCCGACGGTCACGCCAAGTGGCGCATGACCAACGGCCTGACCGGCAGTAGCACCGATGTGCAGCGCTTCTGGGGCCATCCCAGTCCCCACACGGTGCCCTGATCGCCGCTCGGAACCTCCGGTCGCCACTCCTCCCGTCCCGGGTCTCGGCCCGACCCGCGACCGGCGGGAGTGGCGGCCCGGCCGTGCGCCTCCGCCCCTACCGCACCATCTCCTCGAGTTGCGTCAGGCCGACGAACTCGACGTCGTAGTTCGCGCCGATGTGCCGCAGATGGTCGCGCAGCACCTCGACCAGCCCCGGCGAGACCGCATCCCGCGCGTCGTTGAGCACCTCGTAGGGGTGCAGGCACCAGGTGAACACCGCCGGATCGACTCCCTGCTGCTCGGAGGCCGCCAGCCAGCGATCGAGCAACTCGTAGCGGAAGGTCCCCAGGAACATCGCAGCGATCGGCGCCTGCACGAAGCGACCCTCCCTCGACGTGTACTCGGTGAAGTTGTGCGCGTCGTGGCGGTAGGGGCCGATGCCCACCGGGATCTCCGAATTGTCCAGCCACGCCCCGCCGCGGTCGCCCGAGCGGTGGCGCGGCCAGATGTCCGACAGCAGCGTGTAGCCCAGCTCCGCCAGCGCCTCGTAGATCTCCGCCGCCTGCGCCAGGTAGCCGTTGCGGTGTGCGCGCACCTGCGCCGGGTAGCCCTCCCGCTCCAGCCAGCCCACCACGCGATCCCGGGAGGCCCGGCAGTAGGCGGACACCGAGCGGGTCTCGTAGCCAAGGGCCACGTCGCCCGCCTGCGAGGTGAAGGGCTCGAAGTGGTCGTGGATGCCGATGGTGTCGCCGCGCCCGGCGGCCTCGGCCAGGAAGTCCTCGTGATTCTCGGTGAAGCGAAAGTCGTTCTCGTTGAGGAACCACGTTACCCGCCCGGCCAGTCCCTCCTCACCGAGCACCTCCAGCACCGCGCGCAACCCATCGGCGCGTGCGTCGGGATCGTCAGCGCGTAGATCGCAATCAACGGTCACCAGAAACAGTGTACGCATGCCCCGTCACCCCTTCTTCTCATCTGCGCTGCGATGCCCGCTGCCATCGAGCTTTACACTCGATGGTGGCCGTGTCACCATCTTTATACCCACAGATGCGTCTCTGAACCGAAGTACATGCGGTCATCGGTCACTCACCGATTCCGCGCATCGTCACCAGCGGCTGGAGCACCTCGGCCAGGGCCGCCGCGCAGTAGCAGGCATAGCGCCACTCATCGGCGTCGGCCTCGGGCTGCGCCATCACCCTGTCGAGACCCGAGGGCGAGTGCGGCGAGACCATGTGGTAGACGCCATCCATGAGGTGCACCAGGGCCACGGGATCGGGCTCGATCTGCGTGTAAAAGTAGTTGAGCACACTCAGCGAGATCGCGGCGCGTCCGCCGCTGGCGATCCACCAGCGCGGGTTGCGCCCCACCCACGCGGTCGTGGTCTCGCGCATGCGCCGCTCGAAGCCTGCGCGCACCTCCGGGTCGTCGATGAAGTAGTGCGCCCACTGCGCGGCCTCGCCCGAGACACTGGCGGCGTTGACTTCCTCACTCAGGTACCACCGCGCGTCGTGGATCGCCATCGCCCGGTCCTCGGGGTCGCCGGTCATGCGCTGCCACGCCGCCGCGCCCGCCAGCGTGCAGGTGCAGACGAACGAGAAGCTCCTGTCCGACCGGAAGGGCTCCTCGCGCCGGCGGTCACCACCGACCTTCGAGTAGCGCTCGTCGAATACCCAGCCCACCGCGATGGTGCCGTCGGGCAGCCGGAAGCTCTCGCGGTAATCGTAGTAGGCGCGCAGCGAATCGAGGTACGCCCGACGGCGCTCGGCGGGCACGTACTTGACCAGCCGCGCCATCCCGATGGCAATCTCGCCGCCGTCGGCGACGTAGCAGGCCTCGCCGCGCGGGGTGATGCCGTAGCCCATCCGGTAGCCGCCATCCTCGCGCTGGATGGCCAGCTCATGCTCGCCCCAGGCGATCGCGGCCCGCCGGTAGCGCTCGTCGCCGGTCAGCTCGTACATGCCCAGCAGCCCGCGCACCGCCCGCTGATCCACGAAGCCGATGCCGGAGATACCACCATCCGCGGCCTGCATCGCCACGAACCAGTCGCATAGCTCAATCATCTTCGCGCGCACATCGACCACGAACTCCTCGCGATCGACGCTCCCGTCCGCGGAGACTGTCTCCACCGAGGCGCGCCAGCCCGTCACCTCAAGATCCGCGGCATCCACGCTCACCTGCGCGGTCGCAAAGCCATCGGCGCCTGCTTCGGTCGCGCGCTCCTCGTCGAGCACGGTGGAGCCGTCAAGCCTCTCGACCCGGAAGCGCACACGCCCCTCATCGGGCGCCGTCACCCGCGCGGTCACGGTCACTGCCGCGTGCCCATCGACCAGGGCGAAGGTGGGCTCGAGCGAGACGATACGCGGGCGCCGTGTGAGGTAATCGGCCATGGCAACCACCGCCTCCCGCAGCATCGGCTCGGCAAGCACATCGTCCGCGTCCACGCACAGGCAGCCGATGTTCGCGCGCGGCAGGTCGCCGCCGTGGGTCAGCACCACCAGCGCCGCCGGACCGATTCCTTCCCCACCGGCGGACGCCTCCAGCACCGGCACGATGCGCGCGGTGCGCTGCCCGGCCATCGCGACCGACTTGTACGCCGGACCATCGGTCCACGGCACCTGCGGCGACCATCCGGCCCACTCGCCCGGCAACGCACTCCCCGCGTCGAGCATCCCGCCCGCGCCGGTCGTGGTCAGAGTCGCATCTTCGAAACGCCTCGCCTGCGCGAACAACGCCCGCATCGGCGCCGTCTGCTCGCTCGGCAGCCTGAGCTGATTGCTGCCGTAGGCCCTCTCGGCCCGCGCAATTGCACTGTGCTCGCGCGGGACGGCGTCGGCCGCAGGCGGCGTGAACTGCCAGCGCTCGATGTCATCCAGCCACAGCGTGTGCGGGCCGCCACCGACCATCCTGCGCGGGAAGCCGAAGGCCAGGCGGGCGAGGCGCTCGGTGTGCAGGAAGTCGCCCGCGCCGCCCCGGTCCTCGGTGGCGTAGGAGAGGAAGTGCGGGATGAAGATGCGGTACTCGCGCCACTGTGTCGAGAGGGGCACCACGTACTTCCAGCGCGAGCCGTCGGTCTCATTCGCCTCGATACCCAACAGTGGAGTGCGCTCATCGGCGCGCGCGCGGAAGCGCAGGACGGTCAGGCTCGCGTCATCGCTCGGCGGCACCGGGAAGACCACGTACTGCCACGAGGTCAGGTCCTCCACGCTCGCGCGCAGCGCGCCGTCGTCATCCTCGGCCTCGATCTCCCAGGCGATCTCGTCACCGTCCCCGGAGTTCCGGGACAGCCCCGCGGGCACACCCGCCTCGAAGTCCGCGATCACCTGCACCGCGCCCGGCGGGTCGGTGGGGACCTCGGCGATCTCCCAGCGCCCCTGCGCGCGCGCCAGCGTGCGCGAGAACGGCAGCCCGCCGAGGGTCAGCACCGCGCCGCCTGCAGTCAGGTAGTCCTGCAGGGGCTGGATGCCCTCAGTCGGGTAGACGCCGCGGGTGGGCACTACCAGCAACGCGACCCGCTCGGGCGTGAGCGAGCCGGGGGCGACGAGTTCCTCGGTGGTGATGGTCGAGGCCTGCCGGCCGCCCTCGGCCAGCAGCGCGGCGACGGCGGTGGGGTTGGCGGCGAGGGTGGCGCGGTCGGTCGGAGGATCCCAGACGAGCACCTGCCGGGCACAGGCGGGTGCGGCCACCAGCACGACCAGGGCGGCCGCGCACAGCATGCGTGGCATAGTCCCATCCCCTCGGCTATCAGTCGTCGGGCGGAGCCACCGGCGCGGGCGCCACGCCCGGGACGTCGCTCACATTGATCCGAATCCTGGTGTGCTTCTCGGCTTCGCGCAGGATCAGCTCGCCGATGCGCTCGGCGCGGTCATGGTCGCTGGCCACCCACCGGGTGAAGTCGAAATACTCCTGACCGTCCACATGATTCTCCGCGAGCAGCTTCGAGGTGTAGTCCGCGATCAGATGCTGCGCCTCTTCAGGATCGGCGGCCCTGGGATCATCCTTGAGCGCGTGGGCCATGAGCACGACCTGAGCGGAGAGGCGGATGTACAGCTCCTCAGTCAGCTCGACCGTCTCGGCTACGCCGGTCTCATCGAGTTGCCGCCGGGCGCCTCGGATCACCGCTCGATCGGCCTCAGAGGACTCGCCTTCTGTCGCCGGAGCGTCCGCCGGGGCGTCCGCCGGGGCGGACGCGGAAGCGCCCTCGGGGACTGCGCCGGGAGCAGTTGCCTCGGATGCGGGGGGCTGAGCCCCCGTCTCCGTCTGCGCCAGCGCCTCGGCCTCAGCCATCGAGTTGACCACGCGGTACGGGGGCTCGTAGACCGGCTCGGCCTTGGGACTGAGGAAGTGCCAGGTGATGATGCCCCCGGTCGCGAGTCCGGCGATGATGACGATAATGGCGATGGTGGTGTCGCCGTGCTTGCGTGTGCTGTCCATGTCGCCTCCTGATGCGAGTATATTCCGGGGGCGCGGGGGCTGTCAACGCGCCCGCCATCGGGGGCATGCCCGCCGCCTTTTGTCCGCGCGCGGCCTGTGCTATAATTGGTGCAGATCGCAGCATCGCGCTGCAGCGCCGATCACGACAGGAGATCGATGTGTACGAGTTGACGGTCGAGCGGGAGTTCTCCGCCGCCCACATGATGCGGGGGCATCCGGGGGCGTGCGCGCGCCTGCATGGGCACAACTACCGGGTGCTGTTGACCGTCGAGGGCGAGCAATTGAACGAGACCGGCATCCTCGTCGATTTCGCCGAGCTGCGGCGCACCCTCGACGAGATCCTCGACGAACTCGACCACCGCAACCTCAGCGAGCTGCCGCCCTTCACCGAGATCAACCCCAGCAGCGAACACCTGGCGCGTTACCTCTACCGGCGCGTGGCGGAGGCGTTGCGCGGGACCGTGCGCGTGAGTCGCGTGACCGTCTATGAATCGGCGGCCAACTGCGTGACCTACCGTGAGGAGTAGGGCCGATGCCAAGCGTGCTGCTGCTGTCGGGCGGCTTGGACTCGATGGTCGCGGCATACGCCGCTCGCGTCGAGCACCCTCCCGCGCTGGGGATCACCTTCGACTACGGCCAGCGCGCCGCCGCGCGCGAGTTGCAGGCCGCGCTGGAGATCTGCGCCGACCTGGGCGCGCATCACCGGCTCATCAAGCTGCCGTGGCTGGCGAAGCTGGCGCCGCCCGCCGTGGCCGACCCCGCCGATGACCTGAGCGCCGCCACCGACCGGTCGGTCTGGGTGCCGGCACGCAACGCGGTGTTCATCAGCATTGCCGCCTCGTTCGCCGAAGGGCTCGGGTGCGAGGCCATCATCTGCGGCTTCAACGCGGAGGAGGCCGCAAGCTTCCCGGATAATTCTCCCGAGTTCGTGCGCCGCTGCGACGCCGTGCTGGAGCTGGCGACGCGCAACGCGCCGCGGGTCATCTCCCCCACCCTCGAGCTGACCAAGGCCGGGATCGTGCGGTTGGGCGTGGAGCTGGGCACGCCGCTGCACCTGGTGTGGAGCTGCTACGGTGCGGGGCCCAAGCACTGCTGGGAGTGCCCGTCATGCCGGCGACTGCGCGCGGCCCTGCAGGAGGCGGAGCAGTGGGAGAGCTGGCTGGAACTCCGCCGGGGTGTCGAAGGTTGAGTACGTGTGAGGAGGCAGGTCATGCCACGGCTGCGCTTCTTTGACGGCTGCGCGATGGTTGGCTGGCGGTCGAACCGCCACCCGGAGACCATCTGGCGGCCTGAGGACTTCGTCAGTGACTACGACTACTACGGTATCGGCGCGGCCCTCGTGCATCACGCCGTGGCGGCCGAGTACCACCAGGATGTCGGCAACCGCCGGCTGCTCGAGGAGATCGAGGGCCTGCCGCGGCTGCTGCCTCAGTGGGTCGTAATGCCCCATCACACCGCCGAGATGGCGCCGCCTGACGAGCTGATCCCCGAGATGCTCGAGCGCGGCGTGCGCGCCGTACGCATCTACCCCAAGACCCACAACTTCCCGCTCTCCGACCAGGTATGCGGGCCACTCCTCGAGGCGTTGCAGGAGCGGCGCATTCCGGTCTTCATCGATCTGACCGAGATGTCGGCCGAGCAGGCGGCGGGGCTGGGACAACGCTACCCGGAGCTGTCCATCGTGATCTGCGGCGCCAACTGGGGCATGGACCGCCAGCTCGAGCCCGCGCTCGAGAGCGCCGAGAACGTATACATCGAGACCCACTTCTTCCAGGGCCATCGCGCCTACGAGCGCTTCGTGCGCGACTTCGGCCCCGACCGGCTCATCTTCGGCACCGGCCTGCCCGAGTGCTCCCCCGGCGCTGCCGTGATGATGTCCCTCTACGAGGACATCCCGGACGAGGCCCGCGAGAAGATCGCGGGCGGCAACCTCCTGCGCCTGTTGCGCGAAGTCAGGACGGACGTTCCGCTGCCGTTCGACGAGGTGCCCGAGGCCGACCTGCCCGAGGACGACGACCCGATCGTCGCCACGCTGCGCGAGGGCCGACCGCTCACGGACGAGTTCATCTTTGACGCCCACGCGCACATCGCCCACGACGGCTCCATGGGCATCGCGCGCCTGCATCTGCCCTACAACGACGCCGACGGCCTGGTCGGCACCATGGATCGGCTGGGTATCGACCGCTGCATCATGAGCACCTGGTCGGGGATCACCGACGGAGATCCGGGGAGCAATGACGTGGCGCTACGCGCCGTCGAGCGCTATCCCGACCGGCTGCTCGCCTACGGGACAGTCAACCCCCGGTACCCGGATGAGGCGTGGGCGGAGATGCAGCGGGTGTTTCGCGCCGGGCGCGTGGTGGGCTACAAGCCTTATCCGCCACGCCACCAGGTGCCGCTGACCGACGGCAAGCACCGGCCGATGCTCGAGTGGGCCGACGCCCACGGCGCGCCGGTGCTCTGCCACGGGGGCATGTCGCCGCAGGCCGCCATTACCCCCGACCAGCTCGCCTGGCTGGCGCCGATGTATCCGAACGCGAAGTTCCTGCTCGCGCACGCGGGCAGCAACTGGGCGCTGGCCGAAGCACTGGTTCCGGTCGCGCGGCGTTGGGGTAACATATACGCTGAGATTACCTACACGGCCATCCTCTACAACCTGGTCGAGTATCTGGTACGCGAGATGGGCCGAGAACGAGTCTTGTTCGGCACCGATTGCGTGATGCGCGACGCCGCGCCACAGCTCGGCTGGGCGGCCTGGGCGCGTATCCCGCTGGAGGACAAGCGCCTGGTGCTGGGCGGCAACATCGCGCGCATTATCGGCGCGTGACGCCGCCCGGGGGAGGCAGCCAACATGCAGTCCAAGGAGATGGAGTGGGGGCCATGTCTGAGCTGATACTGGCAATTGAGGACGAAGAGCCGGTCTGCGAGGCGATCGTCGCCGCCCTCGAGGCCAGCGGCTATCGGGTGATCACCGCCGCCGACGGCCAGGAAGGACTCGAGCGCCTCATTTCCGAGCGCCCCGACCTGGTGCTGCTGGACCTGATGTTGCCCAAGATCCACGGCATGGACGTGTGCGCGGCCATCCGCGAGCACTCCGAAGTGCCGGTCATCATGCTCACCGGGCTGGCGGCCGAGGACGATCGCGTCGAGGGCCTCACGCGCGGCGCCGACGATTACATCACCAAGCCCTTCCGGGCACGCGAGCTGGCGGCACGGGTGCGCGCGGTGCTGCGCCGCAGCCGCCACTGGTCCAGCGACGACCGCGAGCGCATCGAGGTGGGCGACCTGGTCGTCATGCCGGCGGCCCGGGAGGCCCGCCTTGCCGGCGAGCGCATTGCCCTCACCCCCAAGGAGTTCGAGCTGCTGGAGTATCTCGCGCGCAACGCCGGCAGGATCGTGGCCCGCGACCGTCTGCTCGAGCGCGTCTGGGGCAGCGACGAGTACATCGACGCGCGCACCCTCGACGTGCACATACGATGGCTGCGCGAGAAGCTCGAGGCCGACCCGAGCAATCCCGAGCGGCTGCTCACGATTCGCGGCAAGGGCTACATGCTTACCACCGGCGACTGATCCCGGTCGCGCAACCGATCGGCCGATACCCGCACCCGCAGACAGAAAGCCATGCCTGAGGGCATCCTGACCGTCGAAGACGGAACCCTCATCATCCGTCCCATTGCCCACACGCTCTCTCGGGAGGACTTCAAACCACAGACCGCGCGCGGACCGGCGCGAGGCCCTCGACGCCTTCGAGAGCACCCGGCGTTCATTGGTGATCCCCGACCTGACGCTGCCCGGCCTGAGCGGGTGGCAGCTCGTCGCCACCTGCCGTCACGGGCGGCGACGAGGAGCACCGCTATCGGCGACGCCACATCACCCGCCGCAGAGTCGCGTGTCGCTCGTACAGTACCGGGCACGACGTGCGGGGGCAGGTGTCGCACAACCGGCGGCGTAACTCTCGGTTGAGCACCCGCCGGGGGACGTCGCATCTGACTCGAGTTCGGACGCGGAAGGAGCAACGAATACAGATGACAACTCACAGGATCATCCCGGCCGCACTGGCCCTGGCACTGATCGCCGGCCTGACCGTCACCGGCTGCCCGCGGCGGTCCGCCGAAGAGGTGGCTGTCGGTGACCTTCCGCCGGAGCCCGCGGGCGAGCCCGCAGGCACCGATGGCGGGAGCGACACCATCCAGCAGATCGGTTCAACCACCGTGCTTCCCATCGCCACTGCGTGGGCGCAGGCCTACGCGGAGGTCGCCCCCCAGGTGAGCGTCAACGTGGCCGGCGGCGGCACGGGCACAGGCATCGAGGCGCTCATCAACGGCACCGCCGACATCGCCGATGCCTCGCGGGCCATGAAGGATTCCGAGCGCGAGCAGGCGTTGGCCGCGGGCGTGGAGCCGGTGGAACACATCGTCGCCTACGACGGCATCGCGGCGGTCGTGCACCCGAGCAACCCCGTTGACCAGCTCACCATGCAACAGCTCTCCGACATCTACAGCGGCGAGATCACGACCTGGTCCGAGGTCGGCGTTGACGGCCTCGGCGACATCGTCGTGGTGGGCCGCGACGCCAGCTCCGGCACTTACGGGAGTTGGGAGGAGATGGTGGTGCAGGCCGAGGACGATGGCCGGGAGTACACCACGGGCATGCTGCAGATGCAGGCCAATGAGGCCGTCAGAAGCACCATCGCCAACACCCCGGCAGCCATCGGCTACCTCGGTCTGGGCTATCTCGATGACAGTGTCAGGGCCGTACCGATCGTGCCCCTCGACGGCGGCGGCGCCGTCGCCCCCGACGAGGCCACCGTCGCCGACGGCTCTTACCCGATCTCACGCGAGCTGTACATGTACACCGACGGAGAGCCCACGGGTATCATCAAGGCCTACCTCGACTGGGGCATGAGCGAGGCCGGCCAGAAGCTGGTTGCCCGGGAGGGCTTTGTTCCGGTAAACTGGAGCGTGCGCAAGTTCCGGTGAAAACATTACGCCGGGCGCACGGACCTGCAGCGGGAAGACAGCGACAACCGATCACGTAGTGCAGGCGTCCTCGCCTGCACAGGTCGTCGGCAGACGCCGCAGGCACGCGCAAGAGCGCAGGCCGGTGCCAACCTCATGCCTGTGCTCAGCCGGCCCGGCGCGTGTTCGTGCGTACCGCGCATGATCGCCAACGCGAAGAGGTAGCTATGAAGAAGCGGGTCTCCCGCCTCTGGGAGTGGAGCATCGAGCGGCTGATCCAAATCGCCGGCATCCTCGGCATCATTCTGGTCATCCTCATCTTCTTCTTCCTCTTCCGCAACTCCCTGCCCATCCTCCGCGACTACGACCTCGCGGGCCTGCTGGCGGGGCGCGAGTGGCGGCCGGTCAGCGAGCCGCCCCGATTCGGGATGCTGCCGCTGATCCTCGGGTCACTCTACGTGACCGTCGGTGCGCTGGTGATCTCCATCCCCCTGGGCATCGCCACCGCCATCTTCATCGCCGAGGTCGCGCCGCCGCGCGTCCGCGAGATCCTCAAGCCCGTGGTCGAGCTGATCGCCGCGGTGCCCTCGGTGGTCTTCGGCTTCATCGGCCTGATGGTCATCGGCCCCTGGTTCGCCCGCACCTTCGAGTCCATCCAGGTCGGCTCGTTCGCGGCGCTGGGCTCGATCATGCTGGCCTTCATGGCCTTGCCGACCATCGTCTCGATCGGTGAGGACGCGCTGCACTCGGTGCCCCGGGCGCTCGTGAACAGCTCGCTGGCGCTGGGGGCGACCCGCTGGCAGACCATCACCCGCGCGGTGTTGCCGGCCGCGCGCTCGGGCCTGATCGCGGCCTGCCTGCTGGGCCTGGGGCGCGCCATCGGCGAGACCATGACGGTGCTGATGGTCACCGGCAACGCGGCGGTCATCCCCAGGGGTCTCACGGGCTTGCTCAAACCGGTGCGTACGCTCACGGCCACCGTCGCCGCGGAGATGGGTGAGGCGGCGCAGCGCAGTGACCACTTCTACGCGCTGTTCACCATCGGCCTGCTGCTGTTCGTCACCACCTTCGCGGTCAACACCATCGCCGACCTGATCATCCGGCGCAGTGCGAAGGACATCGCATGAGGTCATACACCATCGACCCGCGTATCACCGAGAGGCTTGCCTTCGCGACCCTGTGGATCATCGCGATCGTGGTCTCACTGCCGGTCGCAGGCATCATGGGCTACATGTTCTACAGGGGCGCGTCGGCGCTTAACTGGCAGCTCATCGTCGGCGCCGAAGAGGGCCTGCTGCCCGCGATCGTCGGCACCACCTACCTGGTGGGCCTGACGGCGCTGATCGCCGCGCCGCTGGGCGTGGGCGCGGCCATCTATCTCTCCGAATACGCGCGGCCCGGCCCGCTGCTGCGCGCGATTCGCCTCGCCATCATCAATCTGGCCGGAGTGCCCTCGGTGGTCTACGGCCTGTTCGGACTGGCGCTGTTCGTCATCATGCTGCACTTCGGGCGCTGCCTGGCGGCGGGCGCGTGCACGCTGGCCCTGCTGGTGCTGCCCCTGGTGATCAGCGCGTCCGAAGAGGCGCTGCGCCAGATTCCGAGCGGCCTGCGTGAGGGCTCGCTGGCGCTGGGCGCCAGTAAGTGGCAGACGATCCGGCGGGTCGTGCTGCCCAACGCCCTGCCGGGCATCATCACCGGCCTGATCCTGTCCATCGCGCGCGCGGCCGGCGAGACCGCCCCGATCCTGTTCACCGCCGCGTTCTTCTGGCTGCGCGACCCCTATCCGACCTCGCTCTTCGACGAGATGGTTGCCATGCCGTACCAGCTCTACGTGATGGCCAGCGAGGCCCCGGGAGTGCCGATCGAGAATAAGTGGGCGACGGCCTTCGTGCTGGTGGCGCTGGTGTTGAGCCTGAACCTGGTCGCGATCATCGTTCGCGCCCGCCTGCGACGGCGGCGCTGGTAGCGCGCAGGCAGACAGTGAGGGTTGGTTGATGCAGGACCGTACGACTACGGACGCGCCGATCACGTCGGATACGCAGGGCAACGGTGAGACGCCCATGGGCGATCATGACTTCCTGAAGGCCGCGCTCGACCCGACCCAGACCGGCCCGGCGCCGGGGGGGGCGGAGCAGCGGGTCAAGATCGAGACGCGCAACCTGCGCATCTTCTACGGCGACTTCGAGGCCATCAAGGGGGTTGACGTGACGCTCCGCGACCACGAGATCACGGCGCTGATCGGCCCCTCCGGCTGCGGCAAGTCCACCTTCCTGCGCGCGCTCAATCGCATGAACGACGAAATCGCCGGTGCGCGCACCGAGGGGGAGGTGCTGCTCGATGGCGAGAGCATCTTCGCCCCCGGGACCGACCTGGTGGCGCTGCGCCGCCGCGTGGGCATGGTCTTCCAGCATCCCAACCCCTTTCCCATGTCGATATACAACAATGTGATCTACGGCCCGCGCCTGCAGGGCCGGCTCTCGCGCAGCCAGGCGGACGAGATCGTCGAACGCGCGCTGCGCGGCGCCGCGCTCTGGGACGAGGTCAAGGACGATCTGCACAAGTCGGCCCTCGACCTCTCGGGCGGACAGCAGCAGCGGCTGTGCATCGCCCGCACTCTGGCGGTGCAGCCCGAGGTACTGCTCATGGATGAGCCCTGCTCGGCGCTGGACCCGACGGCCACCTTCCGCATCGAAGAGTTGATGATCGAGCTGAAGGAGCAACTCGCGATTGTCATCGTGACCCACAACATGTACCAGGCGTCGCGGGTATCAGACCGCACCGGCTTCTTCCTGCTCGGCGAACTCATCGAGTTCGATGTGACCACCAGGATCTTCGCGGACCCGCAGGATGAGCGCACCGACGCCTACGTCAGAGGCCGCTTCGGGTAGCTCAGGCGAGGCGCTTCGCGGGCCCACAACATGCGCCACCAGCGTGGCAGGGGAAGTGCGCGAGATGCGCAGGATCCGAGAGAGTTTCGAGGAGCAGATCGAGCAGGTCCAGGTGGACGTCACCCGCCTGGCCAGCTTCGTGGTGGAGATGCTGTCGGACGCGATGAGGGCGCTGGTCGAACAGGACGAGGCCCTCGCCGACCAGGTCATCCGCGACGACGACGTCGCCGATGACCTCGACCTGCACATCGAGCAGGAGTGCATGCGCCTGCTGGCGCTCCAGCAGCCGATGGCCAAGGACCTGCGTGTCATCGGCACCGCCATGAAGATCATCGCCGACCTCGAGCGCGTGGGCGACTACGCCGTGGATATCGCCCGCAGCGCCAAGACCCTGGCCGACGAGCCCTTCTTCAAGGCGCTGGTGGACATCCCGCGCATGGCCGAGATCACCATCGGCATGGTGCGCACCGCCGCGCAGGCCTTCGTCACCGAGGACCTGGCGCTGGTGCGCGAGGTCATCGAGCAGGACGACGAGGTGGACCGGCTGTGGTACCACCTGCTCGACGAGTTGGTCGAGTACATGCAGCAGGATCCCGAGCTGATCCTGCAGGCGACGCACCTGCTGCTGGTCGCACGCTACCTCGAACGGATTGCCGACCACGTGGTGAACGTCGCCGAACGCGTGTCATACATGGAGACCGGCCGGTTCGAAGACCTGGCTCTGTCGCACACCGCCGGCTGGGAGGAGGCCGAGGAGGACGAACACCGTTAGTCGAGAGGCTCGAACAACTCCTCGTCGGACATGCCCAGCACGCGCAGGGCGGCGGTCTCGTCGTCGGCCTGTGCCATCCACGGACCGAAGCAGGCCATGACCTCGGGGCGCGCCACGACGGTGAGTTCGGCCCCACTGTCGTTCACGGTGACCGTGACCGAGACGGTGCTCTCCGAAGGCGTCAGCGTGATGTTGCCCTTGCCCAGCGTGCAGCCCGTGCTGTACTGAACGCCGTCGGCGAAGCACGAGGGCGGGGTGTGATCGGGGCACGTCACGCGGGCGGTAATGCCAAAGTGCGACGGCGCCCTCAGGCGCGCCAGCGCCAGCTTCCCGGCGCGGTAGCCCAACATCGCGTAAGGCCCCAGGTGCCCGTGGAAGGCACGCAGACGGTCCAGAAGCTCGCGATCGACCTCCATCGGCTACTCCCCCTCCGGGATGACCAGGATGCGCCGGCAGCTCTCGCATTTGACGACGGCGACCCCTCGCTCGATCATTGGCTGCTGCACGTGCGGCACCGCAACGTTGCACACCGCGCACCTGCCATCACGAAGCGCCGCCACGGCAACGCCGTCGAAGCGCGTGCGCAGGCTCTCATACTCCCGCACCAGCCCGGGGTCGATCCGGGGGACCAACTCCGCCCGACGCGCCTCCAACTCAGCGATCTCCTCCCGCGCCTGATCGGTCGAGGCGCTGAACTTGGCGACGATCCGCTCGTGCTCGGCGTTCAGCCGCTCGACGGTCTCCTGCTGGGCGGCCAGCGCCGCCTCGGCGGCCTCCAACTCGTCGAGCAGCGCCAGAATCATGTCCTCGTGCCGATCGGCGTTGCGGCCCAGCTCGTCGATCTTCGCCGCGAGGGCGCTGAGTTCTTTCGGGTCGGACACCATCCCCCCGTAGCAGCGCTCACTCTTCTCGGCGCGCTCGGCCAGGATCGTCTCGAGGTCCAGCTCGAGCTGGCGCTGCCGCGCCTGCTTCTTCTTCACATCCTCCTCGAGTCGCTCGAGTTCCGCCTGCGCCGCCGTAAGCGCCGCCTGCGCGTCGGAGCCGTCGTCCGCCTCCGCCAGCAGCGTGCGGCGCGCGTCGATGGCGCTGTCGATTGTCTGCAATTCGTAGAGGGCGTGAAAGTCCTCACCGGTCATTGTCTGATCACTCCGAACCGCCGTTGCGGGCCCCACGCATCCGGGGCCGTCGTCGCTCAGGTTGGGCCGCCGGAGAACGGGTCGGTGACCACCGCCGACTCGATCACCCGCACGCGCTCCCCGACGCACGAGCGCAGATAGTGCGCGATACTGCCGACGACCGGACGCTCGGTCGCGTAGTGGCCGGCGTCGATCACACTGAGCCCCAGCGCCAGGGCTTCCAGTGCATCGTGGTGCGTAAGGTCGCCGCACACGAGCGCGTCGGCGCCCCCCTCAGCCGCCGGGCCCACGGCGTCGCCTCCCGAGCCGGGCATGAGCGCCACGCGTCGGACCTGTCGATCCAGCCGGCCGACAACCGTGAGGCGAGCGGGGTTCAGCGCCGCACGCACCCGCTCGGCCAGCGCCGCCACGGTCGGGACGTCGGCGATCTCGCCGATCAGCCCCAGCCCTCCCTCGTCCGGCAGCAGCGCAGTGGCCTCACGCAGCCCCAGCAACCCGCCCAGGGCCGCCGCGGTCCCGATCTCCGGCGCGGCGTCGAGGTTGGTGTGCGCGACGAACAGCGCCCGCCCCGCGCACAGCAGGCGCTGCACCATCCGCCCGACCGGCCGATCGGTCAGCACCGCCCCCAGCGGCCGGAAGATCAGCGGATGATGCGCCACGATCAGCTCCGCCCCCTCGGCCTCGGCCTCGTCAAGCACCGCGTCCGTGACCTCGAGACAGACCAGCACCGCGCCCACCGGTGCCGCGGCCGTGCCGACCTGCAGGCCGACGTTGTCCCACTCCTGCGCGCTCTCCGCCGGCGCGACCGCGTCGATCGCTCGGATGACATCGCCTGCCGTCATCGCCCTGCGGGTCGCTGTCCCGCGTGTTAGCACTCTCTGATGGAGAGTGCTAACACGCCTCGCGCCCCTTGACTCCTCCCTCGCGACCGGATATACTCTCCGCCGATGTCCCTAAGGCAAGCCCGGGAGGCGTCCGGACCTCATGCCGACCTACGACTATAAGTGCGACAAGTGCGGGGCCGTCTTCGAGATCAGCCACGGTTTCGACGAGAAGCCGCCGAAGACCTGTATTGACAGCAACTGCGACGGCCGTCTGCATCGCGTCTTCAGCCCGCCCACGATCATCTTCAAGGGCAGCGGCTGGCACGTGACCGACTACGGGCGCGGCAATGGGCGCAACGGCAACGGCCGCAACGGCAACGGCAAGCACACCGCGGACACCGAGAGCCCCAAGGAGACCGTCGAGAGCAAGGACTGAGCCACAGGTCACACGAACTGCGCCGGCCGGGGCGACCGCCACGGCCGGTTGGCATGTACCTCTCTGCCGCCCCCCTCAGCGAGGGTGGATGATGACCTTGATGGCGCCCGTGCGGTGCTTGTCGGCGGCGACCTCGAAGGCGCGCGGCGCCTCGGCGAGGTCAAAGGTGTGCGTGATCATGGCATCGACACGCACCGTGCCCGATGCCAGCAGCGCCAGCCCGCGCGCGAACTCGACCGGCAGGTTGTTGCTCGAGGTAGTGACCACGCGCTCGCCCGCCAGCTCGCGGGTGCTCAGCCTCAGCCCGTCGGCGGCCCCCGCCATGAGCATCAACGTTCCGCCGGGCGCAAGCATTCCCAGCGCGGCCTGCTGGACCGAGATATCTCCCGTGCTGTCGAAGACCGCCGCCACGCCGCGACCGTCGCTGCGCGCTCTAACCTCCGCCGCCACCGCCTCGGGCGATGAGTCGCGTCCGTCGATGACTGCCTCCGCGCCCAGCTCCAGCGCACACGCCAGCGCCGCATCGTAGACGTCGCTCACCAGCGCCCCCGCGGCGCCATCGGCCAGCGCAACCTGCATGATGAGCAGGCCGATCGGACCGGCGCCGAGCACCGCGATCCGATCGCCACCCCGGATACCCGCGCGATCGACCGCATGCATCGCAACGCCGAGGCCATCGAGGAAGGTTGCCTGATCGAAGCTCACGTGGTCGGGCAGGGGGTAGACGTTCTCGCGCCAGATCGGCATGAACTCCGCCATCCCCCCGGGGTTGAACCGCCGGTCTTCCCAGCCGGCGCCATGGCCCAGATGCGCGGTCTCGCGACAGAGCTGGCCGGCCCCGCGCCGGCACTCGGGGCAGCGTCCGCAGGTGCGGAAGGCCAGCAGACCTGCGCGCACGCCTCGCCCGCCCTCCTGCACCACGCCCGCCACTTCATGGCCGAGGATCATGTCGGGCGGATTGGGCTTCTCGACGCCCAGCGTGTGTTTCGCCCAGGGATTCTCACCGGCGAGGTAGCGCAGATCGCTGCCGCAGATGCCACAGGCTGCGACCTCGCACAACAGCTCGTCTGCCGCGGGCGCGGGGATGGGGACACGCTCGACCGACAGATTGCCCGGTCCCTTGAGGACTGCGGCCAGCATCTCGCTCATGGCGCCTGCCGTGGCGGGGAATTCGGTCTACCCCGGGTGCCGCGGCCGCACAGATCACTCCTGCGCGGGCGACTCCTCCGGTTGCTGCGGCTCTTGCGCGGCAGCAGGCGGAGTCAGGATCTCCAGCACACCGGATATCAGCTCGGGGTATTTCGAGGTGAGCACCGCACTGACCTCGCGCGCCACCTGCGGGTAGCGCTCGCCGATGAGGCCGGCCACGTCGGCCAGCAGCTCGGGGTGCTTGACCAGCAGATCGCGCTGCACCTCGGTCAGCAGCGTCGGATGGCGGTCGCGCAGCAGTGCCAGCACGTCGTCGAGCAGCGCCTGATATCCTTCCTGCACCAGCCACGCCTCACGCGCCGCCGGATCGCCGCCCCCCTGCTCGGTCATCGTCGCCAGCAGGTCGGGGTACTTCTCCGCGATCAGCGTGTTGATTTCCTGCCGCACCTGCGGGTAACGCTGAGCGATGGCCTGCTGCAGCAGCCGTTGCACGGTAGTGCCGAGGCGCGGGTAGCGGGCGGCGATGAGCGTCTGCAGCTCGCGGTCGAGGTCTTCGAGGATCCCGGGACACCGGGTCTGCAGCATCGCGAGCATCTCGGCGGTCAGATCGGGGTAGCGATTGCGCAGGAAGCGCAACACGCGGGTGCGCTGGTCCTCGGTGGCGCCCGAGAGCAGCTCCATCAGCCCGGGCTCGGCGGGGGGAACCGGTTCGGCAGTGGCATCCTCGGTCTCAGCCGGCTCATCAGCCGCAGTCGTGCCCTCCGGCTGCTCAGGGTCTGCGGGCGCGAGCGAGGTGAGCATCAGCACAGCCAGGATGGCGGCAATCGTGGTGCGTATCACGGGAGTTGGTTGTGTGTCTCCGATAGCGCGCGGCGCATGCTCTCGGTGAAGCACAGGCCGAAGTTGTCCTCGCTATCCTCGGCCAGCACCGGCCCGAGTTCGGCTGTGGGCGTGTCGGTGACCACCGCCAGCAGCGTTGGCGTGCTTTCGATGAGGTGTTCGGTCACGAAGTTGTCCACGACCATGCGCGCGACCACGCCGGTGGCCAACTCAGTCTCGAGCGCCGAGGGCTGCTGCGTGGCCTCGCCCACCACGGGCGCCTCCGCAGGCGTGGTGCGGGGGGCCATCGCCAGCATCGTCCCGTTGGTCGGCTGCCCCGGCGCAATCGGGCTGACGACCGACGGCACGCTACGGGCCTCCGGCGGCGCGAACGCCAGGGCGGGCTCGGCAACCGGCGCGGGAGGCGCCGCTGCCGGCGGTGACTCCTGCGCCGCCGACGTGACCGGCGCCGCGTGCTCGGCCCGGTCAAGCCTAAGCTCCGGCGCTCGCCCGGATACATTGCGGCGAGCCGCCACCCTGTCCGTCGCGCGAGAAACGCTCTCGCTCGGCGCGGGCGCGGACTCCACCGCAACCTCGACGGGCCCGGCCACCGCCTCGGCAACCGTTGGCGTATCGGGGATCACCGCGTGGATGGTGGGGCCGGCCTCGTTCATCGTCTCGTGGCCACGAGGCACGAAGACCGCGGCCAACACCGCCGCAGCCACGGCGGCGGCCGCAATCGAAGTGCGCCACCGCCCCCAGAACGCCTCCACGGCACGGTCACGCCGCATCTGCGCAGCGGCGGCGGTGCGGATGGCGGGCAGGAGATCGGGCGGAGGCTCGGGGGCGGGCACAGCGTGCAGCAGGACGATCGCCGGGGCCTCGCCGAGCATCTCGGCGTCCGCCGCCGCACGAATCGTGGGCAGCAGATCGGGCGGCGGCGGCGGTGGGGGCACAGCACGCAGCAGCTCGCGCGCCGACGCCACCGCGGCGTACCGCGCGCGGCATCGGTCACACACCTCCAGATGTTCCGCGCACGCACTCGCCTCTGCCGGGGTCAGCTCCCCGTCGAGGCTGGCGCTGAGCAGTGCTTCATAGTTGCTGCACTCGGGGCTCATGTTGCTCTCTCTGCCGCTCTTCGGCACGCGTCATCAGCCACCTTCGCCCTGTCCGCGCGCGGCCTGGATCGAGAACGTGCCCTCCTCGTACTGCCGCCATTTCTCGGCAAACTGGCGACGGGCCCGCGCCAGCCGGGACTTGAGCGTCCCCAGCGGGCATTCGAGGACCTCCGCCGCCTCCTCGTAGTCAAGTTGCTGCAGGTCCACAAGCGTCAGCGCCGCGCGGTGCTTGGGGCTCAGCGTCGCCACAATCATGTGCACCGCCCGCTGCACCTCTGCCCGCTCGGCCAGCACGTGCGGGCTCTGCGTCTCATCCGGCACCGACCGGGACACCTTCCCGTCATCGGTCAGTACGTCCTCATCCAGCGATGGCCCCTCGACGTCGGCCCGCCGCCTGCGCCTGCGCAGCTCGTTGATACATGCGTTCACCGCGATCCGGTAGAGCCACGTGCGGAAGCTCGCCTCGCCGTGAAACTGGAACTTGCGCAGGGCGCGCAGTGCCCGCAGGAAGATCTCCTGCGTCAGATCCGACGCCTCTCCACCTCCGCACATGCGGTACACGATGCCGTAGATGCTGCTGTGATACCGCTCGGCGAGGATTCCGAAGGCTTCGGCACTCCCCTCCTGCGCCGCCTCAACCAGCACCTGATCGGCCCGGTCATTGCCGGCCTGTTCGGCGCCATTGACCTTCACCGGCAGATCCTCACTGTCAACAAACGCATCTGTGCCCATAAGGTTCCGTCACGCGAGCTTAATATGCGCGCATGCTTCGGCCGCCCGTTCAGCCCAGCGGGAGGGTGCGGATGATCCGATAGAGTTCGCCCGCCATCAGCTCCTGCCCGGCGATAGTCGGGTGCACCCCGTCGTAGCGGCTGATCAGATCGGCGAGGCAGGTCAGGTCGTCGGCGTCGTCGGTGCCGCCCGCGAATTCGGCGAACACCGCGCGATCACGGAATGCTCGCTGGAAGTCGCACAGCACCGCAGCGGTGTCGTCGGCCACCTCGCGGATGATCGCATCGTATTCCAACAGCGCGTTGTTGCATCCACCCCACGGCTCGTAGAAATCCACCTGCTGCGAGTACACGTGAAAGGCGTCGATGATCGGCGTGGGCGTGCACAGGATCTGGTCGGAGCAGACCTCGCGGATGCGCTCGATCATCTCCAGGAGGTTCTCGCGGAAGGCGTCCGGTTCCACGCGCTTGTGCGGCTCGTAGCGCACGTCGTTGCAGGCGAACTCGATGACCACGAGGTCGGGGTGGTGCGCGATGACATCGGGTTCGATGCGCGCCAGTCCCTCGGCGGAGTTCTCACCGGACACTCCGGAGTTGATGACCGTGACCGCGGCCTGCTCGCGCTTGAGCCGGCGGTTGAGCCGGCGCTCCAGCACCGCCGGGTAGGTGTCCTCCGCGGGGACGTGCGGGGTGCCCTGCGTGATGGAGGTGCCGAAGCACACGATGGTGTTGCGCCGCAGGACGATCTGCTCGCTCACTGCAGAGCACCTGCCTTCACGGCCGCCTGCTCGATGGCCATCTCGGCGTCATCGAGGATGAGCGTGAGCTTGTCGAAGCCGACGGTATGCAGCGCCTTGAGCACCTCGCCGGCCGGCGCCACCAGGACCATGTCGCCCCCGCGCAGGCGCAGCCGCCCGTAGAGCCCGAGCAGCTCCGCGTAGGCGCCCTCGGTGATGGGGCCGGCCTCCTGCAGATCGACCACTACGAAGCGATCGCCTCCGGCGAGCAGGCTGCCGAACAACCGCGACAGCACGCCGCAGCCGGACTCGCCGACCTCGACTTCGCCCTGAACTTCGACCACCGTCACGTCCGGATGTTGCTCCGGATAGTAGATAGTTGTCTCCACGGCGCTCGCCTCCTGCGTCAATTCGCGGGGAGCGGGATGTCCTCGATCCTGAATTCAAGCATGCGGAGCGGCTCGGTGCCTGCGGTTCCGCTCACGGCGAGTGCGACCGGCTCCCACGCGGGCGCATCGAAATGCCACTCCACGCTAACCATGGGCGAAACGCCGCACGTCCAGCGGCGCATTCCCTGGCTCCCCACGAGTCTCTGGCCGTTGGGGCCGATGAGCATTGAGCTGAGCAGGTTGCAGTTACCACTCAACACGGTTCCGTCCGCACCGGTGACCGCGCGCCAGCCGTCATCGGTGCGCTCCCACTCAAGCAGGGTCCAGGTGGTGCCATCGGCCTCGACGGGCTGTCCGGGCGCGGTCAGATCGAGCGTCGCATCAACCGTGGCGACGTCAGAGAACAGGAAGAGCTTGCCGGTGAGCACGGCACTGCGGGCCGGTCGCGTCGGTGGGGGGAAGGAGAGGTGGATCGGGTGACCGCCGAAGGGCTGCGTGACCCACCGCTGCGATCCGGTGCGCCGCAACTCCTCGCCGGCGCCGGTCACAACCTCGGCGCCGCCCGAGAGGCCGTAGACGAGACGCGCGGCGTCAACCGTCCGAGCTTCGGCGGTGATCGCCAGCTCAAGCTCGTTACGACTGCGGGCCCGGGCTTCCTCACTGCCCCACCTGAAGTCGAGCGAGGCCGTGTCGGCCACCTCGACCCGCTCCACGCGGATGCGGTAGTCGCCCACCTCGACGGTCGGCCGTGGATCGATGCTGCGGTCGCCGGGCTGCACCTCGAAGATGCGCCCCGCGCCGTCGAGCCGTCGGTAGACGCACCCGGCCTGGCGACATGCCTCGGCCACCAGTTCCGTGGGCGTCACCGCGGTGACGTGCAGTTCCACCTGCGCGTGAAGAACGGGATCCAGGAGCGTCACCACGGGTGAGTAATCCCGCAGGACACCGCCCAGTGTGATCGAGTGCTGCTCATGGAGCACATCGCGCAACTCAGTCAGCGTGCCCTCGAAGTCGAGGGTGATGCGCTGCACCTGTTCCGGTGCGCGCGCGTCCAGGCTGCCGACATCCACCCACGCAAGTGCTCGTACCGCGCTCGCACACGCCAGCAGCACGACCATCAAGCGCTTCACGGTTCGGCCTCCTTTGCGCACGGCAGGTTACGTCGGCATCGGTGCGCTGTGCTCGCGGGCCCAGGCGATGAGCGCCTCGGCGCACTCATCGGGCACGTCGAGGTCGCCGACCTCAACCGGGTAGCTCCCGCCCGGCCCGTGCGAGTCGGTGCCGCCGGTGACCAGCAGCCCGTACTCCTCGGCCAGGCGCAGCGCCCGCCGCGTGTTCGAGGGCGAGTGATGGGTGTGATACGCCTCCAGGCCCTCGATGCCCGCCTCGACCAGCGCGTGAATGATGTGATCGCCTACGCCCAGGCCCGGGTGCGCCAGCACCGGACAGCCGCGGGCGTCATGGACCGCCTGCACCGCCTCGAAGGGCGAGAGCTTGTAGCGCGGCACGTAGGCGGGCCGGTCGCGGCCCAGGTAGCGGTCGAACGCCTCCTGCGGACCGCTGACGTAGCCCTTCGCCAGCAGCGCCTGAGCCACGTGCGGCCGGCCCAGGCTCACCCCGTCGCTCTGCTCGAGCACGTCCTCGATGGTGATCTCGACGCCGAGCGCGCGCAGCTTGCTCACGATCTCGTCGGCGCGCAGCCGCCGGGCGTTGTGCACATAGCGGAACTTCGCGTGCAGCTCCTCGTGATCGAGGTCGATCCAGTAGCCGAGGATGTGCACCTCGGCGCCCTCGTACTCGGTGCTGATCTCGCACGCCGGGATGACGGTCAGCTCGCTCCCCCGCGCCGCCTCGATCGCGGGCATCACACCCTGCACGGTGTCATGGTCGGTGATGGCGATGGCGGTCAGGCCCTTGTCGATGGCCTCGGCGACGATCTCCTCCGGTGTCTGTGTCCCATCCGAGCAGGTCGAGTGTATATGCAGATCACAGCTCATTCAGTCTCCAGCCTTCTGCCCCTCCGGAAACGCGCCTCGTCATACCTGATTTCGCGCTTGAGGGGCCGGTGCCCTCCTGTCACAGGCCCAATCGGCACGGCCGGCAATCGGCAATCGGGAATCGGCAATCGGGAATCGGCGATCGCTCACGACAACCGCGCACGCGCGGGAACGCCCGCTCCACGGATCCGGCGAACGCTTCTCGACCATGCGGAACGACGCCCGCGCGACTGCCGGCAGTCGCCCAGGAGTGCCCGGGCCACGGAGCGACAACGCCATCCGGCCCGCGCAGGTCGAGCATCCCTGCCCGATGCCGTTCTCCGTTGCCGTCGGAGGGGCCGGTCGCCTGACCGGCCCGTCGTTCTACCCTTCCCCCACCAGCCGCCGCGCCAGCAGCAGCGCCCCCTCCTTGTCGAGCGGCTCATTGAAGTCGCCACAGTTGGGCGCCTGCACGCACGCCGGGCAGCCATCCTCACAGTCACAATTCGCGATCTGCTCGGCCACCGCCCTCAGCAGGTCATCGAGGCGGTCATAGGCCGCCTCGGCGATCCCCACGCCACCGTTGTAGCCGTCGTAGACCGAGACCACCGGGCCCTGCAGGTCGTCGTGGTCGGATTCCGACACGCCCCCGACGTCGCGCGCGTCGCAGAACGCGAAGATCGGCAGCAGGGCGATCATGGCGTGCTCGAGGGCGTGCAGGCTGCCCATCAGATCGCGCCCGGCCTCGAGCAGCGCCCGTACATCCGCCTCCCCCGGAGCGAGGGCAATACCCACGGTCTCGATGGTCGTGGTCGGCAGCTCCAGCTCCTCGGCGCCGAGAGCCTGCTCGGTCACCTGGCGGATCTTGCGGAAGCCGATGACCGCCGAGGTAATCTCCAGCTCGCCCAGCAGCGCCCGTGCGCCCGTCGTCAACTCCCGCTCCTGCCGCCAGCCCAACACTCGCATCCGCGACGCGGTCATCGGCAGGGTGTAGTAGTCCACCTTCTTCCGCCTCACCCACGCGGTCCGGTCCTCCACGTCCAGCTCCTCCACCACGTAGCTCGCGCCCGCGTGCAGGTAGACCGCGCCCGGATGCACGATGCGGAAGGCCGAGCCGGCGTCCACGGTCCCCAGCAGCTCTCCCTCACCCCGGCCCCGCAGGCGGATGCTCCACGGCGGGCCGCCGCTCGAGCGTAGCGAGATCTGCGCCGCCGGGTAGAGGTCGGGGTCCACCCAGTACCACTTGGTGCGCCTGGCGATGAAGGGCAGGTCGGAGTCCTCCCGGTTGTTCGGGTCGGCGAGGATCTCGAGAATCGCCTCCATCTGGTCACCGAAGAGCGCGCGGTCGGCGTCCTCGATGGGACGCTCATAGGCCGCGCACAGCAGGTGGCCGGCGAGGATGTAGCGGTTGGCCGGGTCGATCAGGGCGCGCTCACTGTGCGCCTCCAGCAGGTACTCGGGGTGGTCGAGCAGGTAGCGGTGCACGCCGCCGGGCAGCGCGACCAGCGCCGCCAGCGAATCCTGCATCCCCCGGCCCGACCGCCCGATCTGCTGCCAGGTGGAGGAGATGGTGCCGGGGTAGCCGTTGAGGATGGCGGCGTCGAGCCCCCCGATGTCCACGCCCACCTCCAGCGCGGTGGTCGAGACCACGCCCAGCAGTTCGCCCTCGAAGAGTCGGCGTTCGATCTCGCGCCGCTCCTCGGGCAGGTAGCCGCCCCGGTAGGACATGATGCGCTCGGCCAGGTCCTCGAACTCCTCGAGGCCCTCGCGGGCGTAGCGCAGGATCAGCTCGGCGACCGAGCGCGCCAGCACGAAGACGATGGTGCGGATGTGCGCCTTGACCAGCTCGACCATCAGCTCCGCCGCCTCGAGGTTGGCCGAACGCCGGCGCAGAGGCTGGCCCTCGATCGCCGGCGGTTCCCACAGCATCAGGAAGCGCCGGCCCCGCGGGGCGCCGTCGTCATCAATAACCGTGGCCTGCAGGCCGGTGAGCTTCTCGAACAGCTCGCCCGGGTTGCCGATGGTGGCCGAGCAGGCGATGAACTGCGGGTTGGAGCCGTAGCCCGCGCAGATGCGCCGCAGCCGCCGCAGCACGTTGGCCGTGTGTGAGCCGAACACCCCGCGGTAGGTGTGCACTTCGTCGAGCACCACGAACTCGAGGTTGCGGAAGAAATCGCCCCAGGTGTGATGATAGGGCAGGATGCCGATGTGCAGCATGTCGGGGTTGGTCAGCACCACCTGGGCCTCGCGCTTGATGCGCCGCCGATCGCGTCCGGGGGTGTCGCCGTCGTAGGTGGCGGCGCGGAAGGCCGTCCCCGCGCCGAAGTCGGCGAGTTTACGGAGCTGATCCTGGGCGAGCGCCCTGGTGGGGTACATCAGCAGCGCCCGGCGCGTGGGACGCTCGTAGAGGCGCTGCGCGAGCGGGATGACATAGGTGAGCGTCTTGCCCGAGGCCGTGCCGGTGACGGTCACGACATGCTCGCCGCGCAGCACCGCTTCGACCGCGCGCGCCTGGTGGACGTACAGCCGCTCGATGCCCAGGTCGGCGAGGATGCGCCGGACGGTCTCGTGCAGCTCCACCTGCAGGTCGGCGTGGCGCGCCTCGCGGGCCGGCAGTTCGGCCAGCCAGCGAATCTGCCCGCGATAGTCCGGGTCCTGCCGGATGTCCTCGATGAAGCGGCCGAGGTCCATGAGCGTGTCACCTGGCCACCGGCAGCCGGGCCCGGGGCCTGTCGTCATCCCGTCATTCCGGCTCACGCAGGCCCTGCGGCCGGCGGCGCTTCTCCACCAGCCCCGCCAGGAAGACACTCAGCAGGTAGAGCGCGACCATGGGCGCGGCGAGGAAGGACATGGTCGCGGGGTCGGTGGTGGGGGTGGCGATGGCCGCGAAGACAAGGATGACCACCACGGCGTGCCGCCACCAGCTCAGCAACTGCGCCCGCGTGACCAGCCCGATGATCGACAGGAACGTGAGCACCAGCGGCAACTCAAAGGAAATGCCGAACACCAGCAGCAGGCGCATCAGAAAGTAGAGATAGGGCTTCAGCGTCAACTCGACCTGTACGCCCAGCTCCTCGTTGAAGCGGAAGAAGAACGCGAACGCCCTGGGCGCGATCCAGTAGCAGAAGACCACGCCGCCCAGGAACAGGATGCTGGCCAGCGGCACCACGGCGTAAACGTAACGCCGCTCGTGCGGCTCAAGCGCGGGTCGCACGAACAGCCACAGCTCCATCACGATCAGCGGCGAGGCGGCGATCAGGCCACCGACCAGCGAGATCTGCATCATCAGGATGATGCCACCGGCGGCCTCGAAGATGCGGAAGCTGAAGTCTTCGATGCCCGCCATCTGTGCCGCGGCTTCGGCGGGGTAGCGCAGTACGGCGAGCAGTTGTTCGCGGAAGATCCACGCCGCGGCGGCGGCGATGACCACGTACACGACCATCCGCACGAGGTGCCAGCGCAGCGCCTCGAGGTGCTCCCAGAACGTCATCTCGGCCCGACTGTCAGCGGGCATATCGGCGGTCACAAGTGCGACAGCGGGCGGCCCGGAGGCCGCCGCGGATGATCATCACGTGCCGTTCGCGCGGGTACGTCTTCCTATTCGCCGGGCCCGCGGCGGCCACCTGTGTCGCGCCCGGTTGTGGTTGTTGCGCCCTTCATGGAGGGGAATCGCCCGCGCGCGCAAAAGTGGCCCATGCTCGCGAGCATGTCGGGGCATGCGGCCTCCGGGAGGTCACGATGAAGCGGTTGATAACGGAATCACTTGTCATCCTGGCAACGGCCGGCGCGGCGATCTGCTTCGCGCAGCCCTACTCCGCGCAGATTGAGACTACCGACCGCTCGTTCACCATCAGCGGCCCGCGACTGTCGGCGACTGTGCGGGACGGCATGATCGTGGCGCTGCGCAGCACCATCACCGGCGAGGTGCACGCCGATGCGCAGACCGCCGACTACCCGATGCCTCGCGGCCTCGGACATCTGACCGGCGACCCCGAGGCGGCGGCCAAGCTGCACACACCGTGGGGCACGCAGTCGATGGGCCAGGACACCGCGCTCGCAGGCGACTACCGCACCGTGCATCGCCCCTACGACGGCTCAGCCTGCGTCATCGAGCGCATTCGTGGCGGCGTGCGCGCCACCTGGACCGGCCTGACCAACGGCGAGCAGCAGTTCCCCGACGAGTCGCTCGGCGTCGAGTTCCGGGTCGAGCCCGACACCGGCGCCCTCGCCTGGCGCGCGTGGGGCGTAAGCGATGCCGGCGGCGTCTACGGCGTGCAGATCCCCATCGCCAACCTCCACCGCGACCACCGCATCTACGTGGACAGCTTCGGCGGCCTGTTCTACGACGCGGACAGGGACCCCGGACTGGTCACGCTCGGCGGCGGACCCTTCCTCGAAGCCCCGGTGGTGGCGATGGAGGGGCGCGAGGACACCCTCGGGCTGTGGATCGAGGACGACCAGTTCCACCCGAACTTCCTCTACCTGAGCTTCAGTGGCAACAGCTTCGGCGTCGCCTTCGAGCACCTGAACCTGATGCCCTTTGAGGAGCTGACGCGGGTCGAGTCGGTCACCTGGCGGCTGGACGCCTTCCCGGGCGGCTGGGTCGATGCCATGACGCCGTACAGGGAGTGGTACGCCCGCACCTTCGCGCAGGAGATGGCGATCCGCGATGCGGTCGAGTGGGCCGACCGAATCCGCATCGTCATTGATCACTGCGCCAGGAATGTACCCACCTACGACCGGCTGTCGCGGACCTTCGATCCGGAGACGGTGCTGATCCACGAGTGGAACGCGCGCGCCCCCGAGTTCGACCGGGACCACCCGGACATGACCCCGCGCGCGGGCTACCCCGAGGCCGTGGCGCTGGCGGAGAGCTACGGCTTTCACACCATGGCCTACGTGAACACCTACTGTGTCAACTACAACTCTCCGGTATTCGTACGCGACCACATCGAGGACTTCGCGCTGCCGCGCACTACCCGCAGCTTCTGGCGCTACACGCAACCGCCGATTACGTGGGACAGCCTCAAGGACGGCCGGCTCCTCTACCTCGATCCGCTCGCGCCGGGCTGGCGCGACTATCACACGAACTCAATGATCGAATGGAACCGCGTGACCGGCACCGACGCCAACTACGAGGACACCGCGGGCGCGTGCGGCGATTTCGGCAACGGCGTCATCGACGGCATCTTCGCCGCGCGCGGCTCGGTCGAGCAGTTCCGCGACCTGTTGCGCCGCAACCCCGATGTGCCCATGGCCTCGGAGTACGGCACCGACCCGATCGCCTTCGCGGTGCGCTGGCCGCTGCACTATCAGCAGGTCTGGGGCGTGCCCGCCACCCGTGAGTTCTGGATGGCGCACATGCGCCCGGTCGGCGCGTACCTGTTCGGCCACCGCACCTGGGTCCCCAACGTCCGCGCCGAGGACAACTTCAGCCAGCACGTGGTCATGGCGTGCTCGGATGCGCTGGGGGGCATGGCGCAGATGCCCGCCTACGGCTCGACCCTCGACGCCGTCGGCGGGGCGCTGGTGCAGATGAAGCAGCGCGCCCTCCTGTTCTCAGCGCGCCAGCTCACCCCCGACCTGCCCCGCGAGCGCTGGGAGCCGGACCTCGCCTGCGTATACCGCGACGACGCCGGGCGCACCTACCACTACTACGCCAACGATCGGGTCCATCGCATGGTCGGGCCGGATGGACGGGCGTTGTATGAGCGCGTGACCGGCCTGAATCAGTTCGCCACCGACCTCAAGCTCCCCGGCTGGCCCGCGGTGGGCGAGGGGCAGATCCTCGGCCTCAACCCGCAGGTGCGCTACGCGCTCGTGCCGGGCTCGCCCGATATCACTCAGGTGCGGGTGACCTCCCTGCCGCCGAGCGTGCTGGTGCGCCGATTCTACCAGACCGAGCGCTACACCGTGCTGAACCTCGAGCCGGTGGGCGAGGGCGGGCCGACCTCGGGCGAGCTGACGGTGGTCGCCGGTACGAAGATCGCAGCGGTCTTGCTCAACGATCAGGAGGCGGCGCCGCCGGTCTGGCCCGATCAGGCGACACGGTCGGAGCCGGCGAGCTACCGGGCGGACTTCCCCGCGAGCCTGCTGTTCGTGCATGGGCGCGTGGATCAGCCGGCCATCGGCGAGCGCTTCGCCGGGGGCATGGACGACGTGCGCTACATCCTCATGGAGAGCGGCCTGGCCCGCGGCGGGAAGTACGACCGGGACCTCACGCGCACCTGGGAGGTGCCGGGCGAGGATGAGCCCGTGTTGTTCCGCTACCTGGCGATCGGCTCGGACGCTGAGGTGACGATGGACTTCCTGGTGCGCGTGCCCGACGCGCAGAGCACGCTCGAGCTGTGCGTGCGCAACACCCAGGAGCGCTACGGCGACGGCGCGACCGTGCGGCTCTACCTGAACGGGCGCATGGTGCACGAGCTGGACCTGCGCCCCCGCCGCGAGGGCGACGACACCGTCTGGGACACGGCCTTCCATCGCTGGCGCGTGCCGGTGGGCGCGATGGCCGGACAGCCACTACTGGTGAGCATCGCCACCGACAACAACGGCTCGAACAACGCCGACAGCATCTGGTGGTCGATGCCGCGCTTCATCACCGACGCCGACCGGCAGGAGTCCTTCGTGGCGCTGACCGATGCGGGTGAGGTGCCGGAGGGGTAGCGCGTCGAGCGCGGCGATTACTCGCCCGGATATGCGTCCGCGATCCACTCCGCGAGCGTCCCGTCGTAGACCGCGTGCGCGAGATGCTCATCGCCCCTCTGGCTGCCCCAGGAGTAGTAGACCACCACGTGGCCGTCGAACTCGCACAAGTCGATATCCGAGTTGTTGATGTTCTCGCCGGTGGACGGGCGCAGGATGGGGTTCTGCGGGCTCTGCTGCCAGTGCAGCAGATCCGTCGAGCGCGTCAGCCAGGTCTCGAACCACCACGGCCCGGCGTGCTCGAGGTACCACACGAAGTAGCGCCCGTCGTGCCATCGGATCGTGGGGCAGGCGGCGTAGCGGTCGGTGCCGAGGATCGCCTCCTCAACCGGCAGCACCCGCCAGTTGAGCAGGTCCTCGGACACCGCGAACTTGATGGTGAACGACGGCCAGCGCGCGTCGTTGCTCTCCAGCGCCATCACGTAGCGCTCGCCATCGGCGCACACCGAGCAGTTGTAGAGCCGCTCGTCCACGCCCACAATCGCCACCGACTGCTCCCACGTGCGCAGGTCGCTGCTGCGGAAGACGTGGATGTTATCACCGGGCGTCGTCTTCACGCCGAGCGAGGCGTACACGAAGACTTCGTCGCCGCGCACGAACGGCGCCGCGAAGGTGAAGCCCTCGCCGAACTCACTCAGCACCTCGCACGCGGCGAACTCCTCGCGGTCGCGCACATCGCGCGTGCCATCTGCCAGCCGCCGCACACGCAGGTAGTGCTCCCCCGCGCGCGCGTTGTCGGGCGTGCGCGGGCGCACCGACTCGAGGATCAGCAGCTCGCCCCGATATACGAAGGGCGAGGTCTCGACCAGATGGTCCTGCAACGTCCCGAGCTTGGTCAGTGGCATGGTAGTCTCCAGTCGCCAGTCGTCAATCGCAAGCTGACGCGCGCACTTGCTCGTTCCCGGTCCCGGTGGAGCCACAGCTAAGCTGTGGCAGCCTCAGATGGTTGGCATTGGCGTAGCCTTCACCTTCTGACTTGTGACCGGCGACTGGCGACTGTCCCCTCAGAACCAGATTATCGGCAGATTATCAAAGATCGGCAGGCCGGTTGTTTTCGCCAGACCCATCACGATACCGGTGAAGAAGAAGTGGCCGATGACCACTCCCAGGAAGCCGGGCATCGCCCGTCGGTAGGCGCCGACGCCGCCGAGCTTGAGGACCAGCTCCTTGATGAGCCAGACGATGCCGAAGGGCGCCCAGAAGCGCTGGCCGTAGGTGAGCGCGACCAGGAAGCCGACCGGGTGGAAGGGGAAGCGCAACACGATGTTGCGCACGATCAGCCCGCCCAGTGTGAGCAACACGCCGGTGCCGAAGCCCCACCACGACGCGGGCTCGATGGGCATGGGTGCGGTGGCCAGCCCAATCGCCCAGGTGGCGTCCTGCTCGGCGTAGCGCACGCGCACCCCGCCCGCGCCGGTGCTCCCGCCGAGGATATTGGCGCCGTGATCGTAGTAGGTGCCCAGGTACATCCACCAGCCCAGGGCCAACCCGATCGGCACCGCCAGCGCCAGCATCGCGGTCATGTCGCGGAAGTCCAGCCCGCCACGCCGGGCCATATTGTAGCTCTCGAGCTGCGCCGCCAGGCCTGAGTGCGCGTAGCCGCGGTCGATCCAGCGCACGTTGAAGAGCGCCGCGAACGGGCGGAAGTTGCCCTTGCCGCCGATGCTGGAGGCGCCGAACAGCCGCACGTAGGTCTCGGTCATGGCGCTGTGCGGGAAGATCCATGGGGTGGCCGCACCCGCGACCGCGCGCACGCGCGCGTGGCCGATGGTGCCGGCCATGAAGATGAAGATGGCGAAGAGGATGTAGTGCCCGGGCAGGCCGGTCCAGTACCAGAAGCCGCACATGAACAGGATGCCCAGCAGCGCGCCGCGCATCAGCCAGACGTGGCCCGCGGGCAGCTCGTCGCCATCGTGCCGCACGCCGAAGGCGCCGCGCAGCGCCTGCCAGATGGGGCGGCGCGCCACCCACAGGGCCGCCAGGAACACGCCTACGAAGGTGCCCGCCGCGGTGTCGCGGTAGGTCTCCCCGCGGATCTGCCCGCCACCGGCCGCAACCGCCACCTTGAACAGATTGTAGAGGATCCACGCCAGTGAGGTGGTGAGCAGCACGTCCTGGGGGGCGAAGAACGCCAGCCCGTAGGCCTCGGGCATGAGGAACACGTTGAAGCCGCCGCCCACCACGCTCCACGGATACTCGGTGAGCAGCCGACTCAGCGGATACTGGCGCCCCATCTGCGGGAACGCGAAGGTGGTGGCGGCGATCATCTCGTGGATGCCGTAGCTGGCGCCGACGATGAAGCCCACCCACATGACCGGGTCGCGCAGGAAGGGGATGCCCGAGGCAAAGCTGCGCTGCTCGGTGATCCCCAGCGGGATCTCGACCAGCGGGTAGGGCAGGCGCTCGGAGAGCGTCCACTCGCGCTCGGCCATGGCGGCGATGCACTGCATGGTGGCGAACATCACCAGCAGGAACAGCGACCAGGTGAGCACCGGCGATACCCACGCGCCCCACGGCACCAGCCTGGTGCGCCAGACGGGGCCGTTGAGGAAGCCACGCAGGCCCGTGCCCGCGCCCGCGCCCGTGAGGGACTCATCCGAGCCCTCATAGAGCTGACGCACGACCTCGACGTCGGTGACCTGCAGCGAGCCGTTGACGTACTCCGATGCCTCGGCGAAGTCATTGCTCGGGTCGGCGTAGTAGGTGAGCGTGGCCATCTCCGGCAGCAGCGTGCACATCACCCCGACCGAGAAGATGATGGTCGCGATGGTGATGAATGCGTAGGCGTACATCATCTGCCGCCCGGGCATCGCGAAGCGACCAAACAGGCGCCCCAGCAGGCTGCCCTCGCCGGCGCGCCGCGCCAGGCCCCGAAAGACCACTGCGATGGCCGTGAGCAGCAGCAGCCAGCCCAGCGAGGTCATCGGCGGCACCGACTCGGTGATCTGGCAGGCGAAGGCCATCAGCTCGGCTTCCCGCGCCCAGATCACCGAGCCGAAGGCCAGGATAAGCGCGACGATGATGGTGACGAAGCGCACACGCTGGCCCTTCGGCGCCGCCGCCTGTTCCTGTGTGCTCTGGTTCTGAACGGCGTCTGCTGTCGCCATGGGCTACCTCGTTGTGTGCTGGACTGGCATTGTGTCCCGACGGCTCAGTCGCGGCGGCCTGCCGAACCTGTCGCCGCCGCGCGCCAACGGCGAAGCTGGCTCCGGATCGGACCTCTCCCCTGAGGGCGCTGCGCGCCCTCCTTCCCCTCTCCGTTTCGGAGAGGGGACAACAGCACGGCGACCCGCCTCAGCCCCCTCCGGGACGGAGGGGGCAGGCCCGAGCGCAGCTCGGGACGGGGGAGGCCAGACCTACCCCCCGTGCGGGTTGGTCCACTGTGCGCCCGCAAACTCGATGTAGCGCTCCAGCAGGTCGTCCTCGGGCTCGAACGGGAACTCGATGGGCGTCTGGTCCACCGTGCTCGCGTAGCACGCCAGCAGCACCAGCCACTCATCCAGCGACGTCGCCAGGTTCGTCGGCGTCACCGCCGCGTCGTCCTCGATCCAGTCGAAGACCGCGTTGGTCAGGTTGATCTGCCCCACGTCATCGACGACGCGGTACTCGTGCTCGCCGCGCTCGACCCTGCCGCCGATGCCCTTCTCCCAACTGTGCATGGTCCAGTGCAGGAAGCCGATCTCGCCGTAGGCGGCAATGCGCTTGTGCATATGCCGGGGCAGGTCCTCCCCCATCTCGGGCACGCCCGCGCCCGACTGCAGCACCCCGCGCTTCTCGTCCACGAAGGTGATCAGCGCCGACAGGCTCTCGGGACTCGGGTGGGTGCCGTTGATGTCGTCGAAGCCCGAGCAGGCCGCGTGCACCGCCCGCACCGGCGTGTAGTCCGCGAAGGCGAACATCAGGTCGAGCACATGCACTCCCTGGCCGTTGAGCGGCAGGCGCGCCGAGGCGTCGAGGCAGCGCACCGCGCCGATGTCACCGGCCGCCACGTGATCGAGCATCTCCAGGATGCGCTCGTGATAGCGAAGCTGATGGTTGACCGTGAACTTCGTCGCCGACGACGCCTCCAGCTCGCGCAGCAGCTTGTAGTCGCGCGCGCCGATGGCGATGGGCTTCTCGACGATGACCGCCGGCACCCCGTGATCCGACAGCCGCTTCATCAGTGAGTGGCGGATGGTGGGCGGCATCGACATGTGTACCAGGTCGGGCCGCTCCTGCTCGATCATCTCGTCCAGGTCCAGGTACCACTTGGGGATGCCGTACTTCTCCGAGAAAGCAACCGCTTTCTCCTCGATCAGATCGCAGCAGGCGACCGGCGTGCCCCGCGTGATGCGCTCGTAGACCGATGCATGGGAGTTGGCACGTCCTCCGCAGCCCAGAAACGCCACCTTATGAGTCATTCGTCATCCTCCTGATTGGTGCCGACAGTTGTGCCTTGCCGTACGGAGTGGCGCACTTCCCGCCGATACAGAGCATCGGGCGCGCCCGCCGTTCGAGTGCCAGGTTGCGAAACCGCCCGCAAGTTGAGAGGTGGGCCGGGCCTCACCCCCCGGCCCCCTCTCCGTCGCGGAGAGGGGGAGCCCACCACCATTCTCGGCTCAGCGAGAAGGGCGCGGCCAGCCCGATAGCCCCTCACCGCCCCCCTCCGGGACGGAGGGGGTGCCCGAGTGCGCAACGCCCGATGCGAAGCATCGGCCAGCGTAAGCGCGAGGGCGGGGGAGGCCCGAACAGAGCCGCCCGGTCGTCAATCCCATCCGCCCGCGTCCAGCCACTGGTGGAAGGGCGGCAGAGCCGGATCGCACACTTCGTTGAAGCGCAGTCGCTCCAACGGCTGGTTGACCACGCCCTCAATGCGCCGCCGCTGCAGCGCCACCACGTCCGGGTGGGCGTCATGCACATTCGCGTCCTGATCGGGCAGCGCGAACAGCATCGGCTCGGGGTCGTCGCGCCCCACCGGGCACGAGTACAGCCACGCCTCGTCCATCACCGACGCCCAACCCGCGGCGTTGCCGGTCGCCGCGCCCGCCCATCCGTTCACTATGAAGGGCCGCAATACCTCCGCCTCGCCGGTCGCCAGCGGCCAGATGTCCATGCCCTCGCAGCGGTGCGGCACGTCCAGCATGGTCAGCAGCGTCGGCATCACGTCATGGCTCTGCACGTAGGCATCGACCACCAGACCCTCGGGGCCGTCGGGGTGGCGCATGTACCACACGAAGCCGGTGTTGTAGGTGCGCATGTTGCCGCCACCCTTGCCGAAGCCGGTGTGGTCGAGCAGCTCGGTCCCGTGGTCCGAGAGCACCAGCACGATGGTGTCGTCCCACAGTCCCAGCTCATCAAGCTTCTCGAAGATGCGCCCGACCTGCCTGTCAACGAAGGTGACCTCGCCCATGTAGAGCGCCTTGATGCGCTCGATCTCCTCAGCAGTGGGGTCTCCGCCCTCCCACGCCGCGCCCGGGAAAACCGGGTCAATGCCCTCGTAGCCCGGCGTGTACTCGTCGGCGTAGCGCTTCGGCGGGTCCCACGGCTCATGCGGATCGAACATCTCCACCCACAGCAGGAACGGATGGTTGCGGTGTGCCGCATCCAGCCATTCGCACGCACTGGTGGCCACGCGCGCGCATAGATAGTCGTCCTCGCTCTCGCGCCCGACCATGTTCGAGAGATACTGCACCAGCGTGGCATGGCGCTTCCAGGAGATGGGCTCGCGCACGCGCCTGCGCATCTCCTCCTCGATCAGCTCCGGGCGGCAGGGCTTCCAGTTGTCGGACTCCTGGCCGCGGATGAAATCGAGCGTCGCGAAGCCGCGCGAGTAGTTCATGGTGGGCTTGAACATGTGATATACGTCCGCGACCAGGCCGGTGTACCACCCGCGCCTGGTGAGGATCTCCGCCAGAGTGTCCTGGTGGGGCGGGATCTCGTGCCAGCCGGGCTGGTGGTGCCAGTGGCCGCGGCGGTCGAAGTTGTAGCCCCACGGGAAGGTGCGCCGGCCGGTGAAGAACGCCCGGCGCATCTGCAGCGTTGGCTGGCCCTCGCCGTAGGCGCCCTCGAAGGCGACCGAGCGCGCGTAGAAGTCATCGAGGTTGGGCGTGCGGCAGTGGCTGAGCTTCTTGCCGGGCCCGACGATGTCGTTGCGGAAGGTGTCCAGAACGATGGCGACGACGTTCACGGTGATCTCCCCTCGCGGGCGCGGGTATGCTCTACGGCGGAGGGGTTCCGCGCGCGGGCCGCAGGGTCCTTCGTGCCCGCCAGGTGGCCTGCCCTGCGGCGGCCCCCTGAGCGCTCACCCGGCGCTCGGACCTGGCCGCTCCGCTCGCCGCCGCCCGCCCTCAGATTCCTGCCGCAGATGGGTTGACAGTATTGCACTCAGGTGATATACTAACGTACGACGCAAGTGGCATGGCCCCGAACTGAGGCGTGTCGGGGCCGACACAGCCAAACCGACCCCGGCGGCCCGGACCGGCGCCGGGGATACATCTGAGACGACGGGCCGCGCCGTATCGGGCCGACACCGGCCCCGCGACGCGCGGTGATATCACCAGAAGGGTGTGACATACAGTGGCGAAAGTGGTGGGCATTGACCTGGGCACCACGAACTCATGCGTCGCGGTCGTGGAGGCCGGGGAGCCGCAGGTGATTCCGAACTCCGAGGGCGGCCGCACTACGCCGTCCGTGGTCGCCATCTCCAGGGAAGGTGAACGGCTGGTCGGGCAGCCGGCCAAGCGCCAGGCGGTCCTCAACCCCGACCGCACCGTCGCGTCCATCAAGCGCAAGATGGGCACGCGCGAGCGCATCACCATCGACGGCAAGGACTACTCGCCCGAGCAGATCTCGGCGATGATCCTGCGCAAGCTCAAGGATGACGCCTCCGACTACCTGGGCGAGCAGGTCACTCAGGCGGTCATCACCGTGCCCGCGTACTTCGACGACAACCAGCGCACGGCCACCAAGCAGGCGGGCGAGATCGCCGGGCTGGAGGTCCTGCGCATCATCAACGAGCCCACCGCGGCCGCGCTGGCCTACGGGCACCAGATGCAGAAGCTTGAGGGCACCATCATGGTGTACGACCTGGGCGGCGGCACCTTCGACGTCTCGATCCTGGACGTCGAGGTGGACAAGTCCAGCCCCGAGCGCGACTACTTCGAAGTGCGCGCCACCTCCGGTGACACCCACCTCGGCGGCGACGACTTCGACCAGCGCGTCATCGACTGGATGGCCGACCAGTTCAAGCAGGACGTGGGCATTGACCTGCGCAACGACCGCCAGGCCCTGCAGCGCCTCAAGGAGGCCGCCGAGAAGGCCAAGATCGAGCTGTCGAGCGCGATCCAGACTCAGATCTCGCTGCCCTTCATCACCAACGTGGAGGGCGAGGGCCCCAAGCACCTGGAGATGACGCTCACGCGCGCCAAGTTCGAGGAGCTGATCGACGATCTGATCCGCAAGACCGCGGTGAGCGTGGAGCGCGCGATGAAGGATGCCGGTGTGAGCCAGAGCGACCTGACCGACGTAATCCTGGTCGGCGGCTCGACCCGCATCCCCGCCGTGCAGGCGCTGGTGGAAGAGCTTGCGGGCAAGCCGCCGCGCAAGGGCATCAACCCCGACGAGGTCGTGGCCGTAGGCGCGGCCATCCAGGCGGCGGTGCTGGGTGACGAGATGCAGGACATGGTCCTGGTGGACGTCACTCCGCTGTCGCTCGGGATCGAGACTCTGGGCGATGTCTTCGACGTGCTGATCGAGCGCAACACTTCGATCCCGACGCGGGTGCAGCGCACCTACACCACCGCGTCGGACATGCAGAGCACCGTTGAGGTGCATGTGCTCCAGGGCGAGCGCAAGCAGGCGAGCGCCAACAAGTCGCTGGGGCGCTTCCACCTGACCGGCATTCCGCCCGCGCCGCGCGGCGTGCCGCAGATCGAGGTGACCTTCGATATCGATGCCAACGGCATCCTGAATGTGAGCGCGCGCGACAAGGCCACCGGCCGCGAGCAGGAGATCACCATCACCGGCTCGGGGCAACTCTCCGACGACGACGTGCGCCGCATGGTCGAGGAGGCCGAGCAGCACGCCGAGGAGGACAAGCGCTTCGAGGAACTGGCCCAGGCGCGCAACCAGGCCGATCAGCTCGCCCATCAGCTCGAGACCACGCTCAACGAGCTGGGCGACCAGGTCGCCGACTCGGACAAGGAGACGGTGCGCGGCAAGATCGAGCGGCTGCGTGAGGCCGCGAAGGGCGACGATGCCGCCGCCATCCACGCGGCCATCGACGAGGTGCAGAGCGAGTTCGCGCGCATCTCGCAGCAGGCCTACGAGGCCGCGGCCGCGGCTGAGGCCAGCCAGGCCGGTGCGGCCGGTCCGGGCCCGTCCGGCCCACAGACCGGCGGCCCAGGCAGTGGCGCCCAGGGTGACGTGATTGACGCCGAGTTCGAGGCCGAGGACGAGCAGTAATCCTCTCGGCTCTGAGATACCCGGGCGGGCGACGATGCGCGCCACCCGCCCGGGACATGCACACCCGACTACCTGACGGAGGCACTTCATGCGCCCGACCTGGGTTGACCCGACACAGCAGTTTCTGGAGCTGAGGGACCGGCTCTACCGGCTGCTCGACGAGAGCTTCGTGCCCGAGCGGGCCGAGCGCGCGCCGGACTTCAGCCCGCCCGTGGACATCCTCGCCACGGACGGCCGCGTGGTGATCCTGGTGGAGGCGCCCGGCATGAGCCGGGAGCAGATCGAAGTCAGCGTGGACCACAACGTGGTGACCATCCGCGGCGAGCGCGCCGATGAGGACGGCGGTCACTACTACCTGCGCGAGCGCCCGGTGGGCGGCTTCAGGCGTTCGTTCTCGCTGGCCTACCACCTTGACCCCGACACGGTCGAGGCGAAGCTCGAGGACGGGCTGCTCGAGGTGAGCGTGCGGCGGCGCGCGGGCACGCGTGAGATCGAGATCGGCGAGGAGCAGAGCGGTGCGCAGACCGATTGACCATCCACTCGATGAGATGCAGACGCTGATGCGCCGGATGCGCGAGGTGATGCAGCTTCACCGGCGCCGGCCGGTGCAGCCGGCGAGCGCGTGGCGGCCACCGATGGACCTGCAGGTCACCGACGATGCCTACATCGTGCGGTTCGACCTGCCGGGGGTGCGCCGTGAGGACCTGGAGGCGGTCGCCGAAGATGGCGTGCTGCACGTGCGCGGCGAGACGCGCATCCCCCAGGAGATGGCGCAGGCACGGCGGCTGCGCCGCGAGCGGGCGTTGGGACGGTTCGCGCGTTCCGTGCGCCTGCCCTCGGACGCACTCATGACTGAGATCAGCGCCACACTCGCCGACGGGGTGTTGACGGTCCGCGTGAGCCGGCGGGCGGGCCGGCGCATCGAGATAGAGATCGGACAGTGAGCCACAGTGCGTGTTGATTCGAAACCTGACTTCTACGAGATCCTTGGGGTGGACCGGGACGCCTCTCAGGAGGAGATCAAGCGGGCGTACCGGCGGCTTGCGCGCAAGCATCACCCGGATGTGAACCCGGGCGATGAGCAGGCCGAGCAGCGCTTCAAGGAGATCAGCCAGGCCTACCAGACGCTCAAGGACCCCGAAAAGCGGGCGAAGTACGACCAGTTCGGCGAAGCCTGGGAGCAGGCGCGACAGGCCGGGCAGTGGCAGGGTGGTGACTTCACCCAGTTCGTCTTCACCAACTTCGGCGCCGGGTCATTCCGCGACATCTTCGGCGACCTGTTCGGCGACATGGGGCCCGGCGGGGTGCAGTTCACCACCGGGCGCAGTCGGGTGCGGCCCGAGCCCGGGCCGGTGCGCGGCCATGACGTGGAATACGAGCTGCCTGTCAGCTTCGACGAGGCGGTGCACGGGGTAGAGAAGGAGATCTCGCTGACGCTGGCCGACCGCTGCCCCGAATGTGAGGGGATGGGCGGAGAGACGCAGACCTGCCCCGCGTGCGGCGGCACCGGCCAGGCGCACAGCGGCGGCGGCTTCTTCAACCTCGGCGCCTCCTGCCCGCAATGCCAGGGCACCGGCCAGGTCGTAACCAGCCGCTGCAGCGTCTGCCACGGCACGGGCGAGACGACGCGGCGCCGGCGCATCAGGGTCAAGATCCCCGCGGGCGTGGAGACCGGGAGCAAGGTGCGCGTGGCGGGCGAGGGCGGGCGCGGCGTGGCGGGCGGGCCACCGGGCGATCTGATCCTGACCATGCAGGTGCAGCCGCACCGCTTCTTCCGGCGCAGGGGCGACGATATCCACGTTGACCTGCCGGTCACCTTCGTTGAGGCGGCGTTGGGCGACAGGGTCAGCGTGCCCACCATCGACGGCAACGTGACCATGACCATCCCGCCGGGGACGCAGACGGGTGACCAGCTCCGCCTGAAGGGCAAGGGCGTGCGTCACCTGGGCCAGGGCGGACGCGGCGACCAGTACGTGCACATTCAGGTCACGGTACCCAGGAGGCTGACCGGCAAGCAGCGGCAGTTGCTGGAGCAGTTCGACAAGACCTGGGATGAGAACCCACGCAAGTCCATGAGAGCATAGCGCGGACCCGGTGCGGGGCCGGTCCTGGGCGGTGAGAGTCGTGAGACACGGCCGAGACGAGCCGCGTTACCAGATTGGTGTGGCGGCGCGTATGCTCGACTGCCACCCGCAAACGCTGCGCATGTACGAACGCGAGGGGCTGATCGAGCCCTCGCGGTCCGAAAGCGGCGTACGCATGTACTGCGACGCCGACATCGAGCTGCTGCGCCGCATTCAGCGCTTCACCCAGGAACTCGGCGTAAACCTGGCGGGGGTGGCGATTATCCTGCGGCTGCTGGAGCAGATCGAGGAACTGCAAAATGAGATCGACCGCATGCGCGCGTACATCTCGCAGGGCCCCAAGGCGCTGGGGCCGGCGCGCACCCGCCCGCACGGACG
>CAZTZN010000018.1:0-40373 GCA_964617715.1 uncultured Armatimonadia bacterium
GGGAGTGAGTGAACTTCGGCATAATGATCGTGTACATCGACCAGTCGCTGACGGCATGGGCAAAGGGGTTTACGTCCTCGGCGGACGTGAACCCGGGCGTGGTCCAGTGGCTGCCCGGCGCCATCCCCGCCGCCAGGTACATCTCCGCGATGGGCACGTAGCGCGTCTCGATGGTCTCCACCGTCGGCTCATCGGTCCAGATCGGCTCCACGCGCCGGAAGCCCCTGCTGTGCAGGTAGCGCATCAGCTCACGGTAGTAGCCGATCCACAGCCGTCGCCACTGCTCGGGCGCGGCGTGGGCGTCGCGCCACTCCAGGCTCAGGCCGGTGCCCGCGTTGGCGACCTGGGTGCCGGTGCGCACGTCCTGAAAGCAGATATGCGCCTGCCCGGCCGCCGCCTGCCCTCCCACGAAGCTGTCAAGGTAGCTGAAATCCAGCCGCGGGAAGCGGTCCGGGTCGGCGAACGGGCTCGGCTGGAGCTGCAACGCCTCCGCCAGCGAGATGCCCATGTCGGGCAGCATAACCTGCGCGAGGTCCGGATACGACAGATAGCCCGCCGCCGCGCTCTGGCGCTCGAACTCGTCCCAGAAGCGCTGGTCGGGTGAGCCGAAGCCCCACGCCTTGAGCTTGAACGGGCGGTCGATGGGCAGCGTCACCGGCCAGACGTTGATCGTGAGCGGCAGCGTCGCCAGCACCTCGCTACCGCGCAGCACACGCAGCTGGCCCGAGTACCCTCGCGGCTCGCCGCCGTGCATGTTCGGCAGAAGCGCGCGTGAGGCGTGCATCTGCAGCCACAGCACACGCGTGCGGCCGGGCTCGAGCAGGAACTGAGGCGAGCCGACCGGCTCCAGATCCTCGGGCGCGATCAGCCAGAACGGCGACTCACAGGGCACCACGTCCGGCTTGTCCCACGGGATGAGGGGCGCGCGGTCCATCACGCGCACCTCGACTTCCGGCCCATCCTCAGGCAGCCCCGCGATCTCGACGCGCACCGGGCCCCCGATCTCAGCGCTCGTCAGGTTGACCGGCACGCTCTCGCGCTCACCACGGGCGAGGTCGGCGCGCAGCTCGGCCACGACATCGGCCGCGGTCGGCCCGACCGGCCGGAACTGCGGGCCCTCCCTGGAGCCGAACTGCCAGTCACGCCGCCACAGAACCGGATCACCGCCCAGGTCGCCGGCCATCTGCGCCGCGAGGTCGGTCATGGTGAAGATGCGCCCGTCCTCGTCGGCGACCGCCTCCGCGATCAGCCTGCGCAGCATCTCGATCTGCGCCTCGCGCATGGGGCCGACGTCGTCGCGCGTGTACGGGAAGGGCCCGCGCGCGAGGAAGACGGTCCACCCCTCCCCGAAGTCGTTGCGGCTCATGAAGATCGCGTCATCGCCGCCGATGAGCACCTGCGCGGTGGTCGGCCCGCGCAGGTACTGGCTCCATGTGAGCCAGAAGTACTGCGCCGCCGGATCGAGGTGCGCCAGCCACGGGTGATCGGGTGCGGCGATGGTCGAAGTGGGCTGTTCGCGCAGGTAGACCCAGGCATCGGCGCCGATCCACGGCTGGCCGGAGAGGTCGCGGCCGAGCAGCGCATCCGGCGCGTTGCCGATCAGCAGCACATGCCCGCCGGCGCGCACGTATTCCTCGAAGGCCGTGCCGACGCCCTCCTGGCCCTCGACCAGCGCCTCGTCGCCATGCGCGACGATGACCAGCGAGTAGTCGCCGAGGGTGGCGAAGTCCATGCGCTCGCCGAGGTCCTCGTAGGGCACGTCCATGGGCAGGAGGACCTTCTTGATGAGCGAGTTGCGCACGTACCGCCCGTAGCCCCCGCCCACCAGCGCGACTGTCTGCGCTCCGGCGGTGACCGTCACCGTCGCCATCAGCGCGACCATGAGCGCCGCCCGCATCATCCCTCGCATCTCGTCACCTCGTCAGGAGATCCAGGTCTTCTGGATGTCGGTCACGACCCATCTGCCGTGCGCTTTGCGCAGGTGAGCCGTCTCTCCCTGCGCGGCCAGCGGGCCCCACCAGTACGCGATGTCAACCGTCGCGGTGTCGGGACCTGTAACCTCGACCGTAAGCTCGGTCACGTTCAGGAATCCCGGCACCGGCTCCCACGAACGCAGCACCGGGCCCAGGTACCCGTAGTACTCCTGGGCAATAAGGTCGCGGCCCGCGACGTAGATCGCGTCTCTGGCGTCGGACGTCCCCCAGGTCGCCGCGAAGACTGCCTGGCGGATCCTGGCCACCTCTCCCCGGATGTCCTGGCGCGGAGTGAGTGGGTTACTGTCGCTGCCATCGGGCACGCCGTCATCGTCGCTGTCCGGATCATCGCGCCTGGTGTGCATGCGCAACTCAACGAGGCCCGGCAGCCCGTCCTCATCGGCGTCCCGCGTAAACTCCTCGGGGGAAAAGGTCGCGGTAGTTGAGAATGACGCCCGGCCGTCATCAAAGATGAGGGCGAACTGCCCGTTCTGCCAGGGCACGGTGCCCTCGCCGACCTCCACGAGCATGGGCTGATCCCACAGACCGTCGCCCAGCGAGCGCGCCATCCACAGGTCCTGCTGCCCGAACTTGCGCCAGCGGAAGATAGCCCACTGCTCACCCCGCGCGTTTGTGCCGACGGCCAGCGCCTGCGCATCGTAGGCGGCCGCTTCCATTCTCGACATCTCCGGAGGCGCGATGCGCCACGGCGGCGGGTCAGCGTAACGCGCGGCGGCCCACTCCTCGAACGCGGTGATGGCCGCGACGGCCTCCTCGCTGCCGATCTGCCCCAGCGCGCAGATGGCCTGTTGGCGGTAGGTGTGGCTGACGTCGGGCGTGGGCCCCGGCTGCCCCCGGAGCACCTCGGTGAGCAGGCCCACCGCCTCGGGCGAGCCGATGCGGGCCAGCCGCTCGATCGCGGCGAACCACCGTCGCGAGGCGTTCAGGTCGCGCCCGGGCGAATCGTGCAGCATCTCGGCGCACTCCGTGATCGTGAGCGGCGCCGGCTCGCCGTCATAGACCTGGCCGCCCACCTCTCCCGGCTGGCGTGACCGCAGGAGGTAGTCAGCATCGCGCTGGATGACGACGTAGCCGCATCTGTCTGCGATCGACACCAGGGCGTGCTCGACCGTGACGTCCTGCAGGTGGATGGTGATCGGGATGGTCAGCCTGACCTCCGGCGCGGTGGCGACAGTCACGCCGAACTGCGCCTCAAGCGCACGGAGGACATCGCCCAGTGGAGTCGCGTCCGCCTGCACGTCCTCGCGCGGCTGGGCCTCGCCGGTGCCCTGACGCTGCGCCGGCGCGATCGCCGCCATCGAGGCCGCCAGCACCACAACAACGACCGTCCATCCACTCAGCTTCACGTCCGTCGCCCCCTTCGACGTCATGGCGTCGTGTGCGGAAGCACTTCCCGTCGCGCGCGGCTTCTCCTCCACGCCGCGCGGCAGGGAGAGGGGCGGGCGGCGGTGAAGACACCAGCGCGCCATCGTCGCTCCGAGGTGAGGCCATGGACGGGCGCGAGGTCGCGCTGGCGACGCTCCACCGGGAGGATGTGCCGCTTCCGTGCCTGACCAACTGCTGGATCACTCACTCGGCCTACATGAGCCGCGTGGTCGGGCGCGATTACTGGTCCGACACCGTCGGGGTGTTCTGCGAGTTCGTGCGCCGCACCGGCGCGAACCTGGTGCCCCAGTGGTACATCCCCGGCGAGGCCCAGCGCATGCTTGAGATCGGCGAGATCATGCACGGGACCAGGCAGCACGAGGCCGCGGGCTTCCGTTCGCCCGAGGACGTGCGCGACTTCATCGAGACGCTCCCCGACGATGAGGCCATCGAGCGCGAGTTCGATCTTGAGGCCACCGCCGAGGCCTACGCGCAGACCATCATCGAGCACTCGAACCTGCTGGGGCCGGATGTGCTCGTGATCGACCACTTCGGCCAGGCCGATTTCATGGGCGGCTACACGCGCTGGGGCTACGAGAACTACCTCGCGGCGACGGCGCTCTACCCGGAGACCATGCGGCGCTACTACCACTGGTCGGCGGTCAACGCGCGGCTGAAGAACCTGGCGATCGTGCAGGCCATCAAGCGCCACCGGCTGGCCCCGTTCTGCTACACCGGCCAGGACATCTGCGGCTCCGGCGGACCGCTGATGTCTCCGGAGATGCTGCGCGAGCTGTACTTTCCGGAGCTGAAATGGGCGATGGCGCCGCTGGTCGAGGCGGGCATCGGCGTGATCTGGCACTGCGATGGCGACATCCGGCCGATCCTGCCAGACCTGCTGGACCTGGGCATCGTGGGCCTGCAGGGCTTCGAGGAGGAGCATGGGCCGCGCTGGGAGGACATGTGCGCGCTCACCGCGCCCGACGGCCGGCCGATGATCATCTGGGGCTGCGTCTCGGTGACCAGCACGCTCCCCCACGGGACGCCGGAGGACGTGCGCCGGGCGGTGGAGCGCTCGTTCATGGTAGCGGGTCGCGGACGCGGGCACGTGCTGTCGGCCACCAGCAGCATCCTGCCCGAGACGCCCATGGCGAATATCGACGCGCTCTTCGAACACGCACACCGCTTCGGTCGCGAGTTCCTGGGCGGCTGAGGGCGATCGAGAGGATGGACGTCATGCGCCCGACACTGCGCCTCGCCGCACTCATGCTGGCGCTCACCGGTGGCGGAGCCTTCGCGCTGCAGCCGCCGGTGCTGCTGGACTTCGGCGACCGCGACCAGGCCATCGAGGACGGTTTCGTCGCCGCGGGCAGCGAGGGCTACGACGCGGCGCGCGGCTTCGGCTGGGAGGGCCGCAGCGGCTACCTCTTCGCCGACCGGCACTCGCCCGAGGTCCCGACCTACCACCGCGCCGGCGAGGTGGCGCTTTACCATCTGGTGCGCGACAACCTGACCATCATCGGCCCCAACAGCTTCCGCATCGACCTGCCCGACGGCGCCTGCGAGGTGACCGTCTGGATCGGCGATCTGTCCATGACCGAGACCCGCCCCGACCTGTGGGTGATCGTCGGCGATGACACCGTCATGGCGGGCGAGACCACCTTCGGCGGGCAGGTGAGCGAGCTGACCTTCCCGACGCAGGTGACCGGCGGGGCGCTGCGCATCGAGTTCGACGGGCGCGGCCCGCAGAAGTATCTGCCGGTGGTCGGGATCGCGGTGCGGGCGCTGGAAGCGCCCCGCGCCTTCGAGGTGACCGCGCGCACCATCCCCGAGGAGCCGGGCACCCCCGAGGACTACCTGCTGAACTGGCGCATGTACCTCGATGAGCTGCGCGCCGACTGGGAGCGGGCGAAGCGCGACCTGCAGGCGGCCGGGCGCTGGAGCGATGACTGGCCGGCACGGCTCGCGGAGCTGCGCGCGCAGCCGGGCTACCGCGCGGTCTGGGCCTCGGGGACGTCCATGCTCGCACGCATGGCCATGCTGGCCGGGACTGAGCTGGATGCCGCCGACCTGATTGCGGTGCTGCAGGAGATCGGCTTCGACGGCCTGACCTCGCGCGACCTGCTGCTCACACGCGTGCAGATCGAGGCGGGCATGACCCCGCTGGCGGCGGCTCCGGGCCTCGAGCACCTGCCCGCCGACGCCGCGGGCATCAGCTTCATCCGCATCCTGCAGCCCGACGGCGCCTACCGGACCATCGAGGGCGCGTACTCGCCCTGGGACCCGGCCATGACCAAGGTGTTCGCGCGCGTGTGGGGGCCGCTGGCGGAGCTGGCGCAGTACTGCGAGCTGGCGTGGATCGACGAGCCGCGCGGGGCGTGGGGCTCGGGCGGCATCGGCGACTACTGCGCCCCGGCGCAGGCGGCCTTCCGGGCGTGGGCGCGCGGGCAGGGCCTGGATGAGCTGGCCGCGCGCGGCATCCCGCCTCCCGAGCGAAGCTGGGACTTCTACCGCTTCTACCGCTGGCGGCTGTCGGCGACCGCCGACATGGTCGAGCGCGCGTGGCGGCCGCTGGGCATCGACATGCGCATCCTCCCCGGCAACGGCGTGCTCGGACCCGAGACCGCGAATCACAACACGCTGTGGCCGCCGAGCACGGTGCGCGAGGGCATGGGCGTCGCCTCGTGGATGTACGGCGGCGGCCGCGCCTCGGCGGAGGTGCTGCGCGCCACCGAGCGCGAGCTGGGCGGCTTCGTGCTGCCCTTCGCGGCGCTCTGGCAGGACCCCGACCGGTGCGTCGAGCAGGCGGCGCTGGTCGCCAGTGCGGGCTGCGAAGAGGGCCTGCATCTGTGGCAGCCGGGCACTATCTTCAACGCCATCGACCGCCCGCGCTGGCTGGTGGCGGCGTATGAGATCACGCGCATGGTGCAGGCGCTCTCGGGCCTGCAGCACGATGCCGGCCTGCACATCTACTGTCCTGAGAGCCTGGTGTACAATGACCTGGTGGACTTCTCGCGCACCGAGGCGTCGCGTTGGGCGGCGGTGCAGGATGCGCTGCAGGCCGCGAACGTGGACTACCGCGTGACCCTGACCGGCGACACGCCAACGCCCTCGGTGGTGCTCTACGCGCCGGCGCGGGCGGTGCTGACCGACGAGGAGGCGGCGGTGCTCATCGGCCATCTCGACCGCGGCGGGACACTCATCTACGCCTGCGCGACCGAGCCCGAGTATCCGGACGGCTCGCCGCTGGAGACGCTGGCGCACAGGCTCGCGGCGCCGGGGCCGGGCCGGGTGGTGCGCATGGCCGGGGAGTTCGACCCCGCGGCGGTCGCTGCTCAGGTGACCGCGTTGGGCCTGGCGCTCAACCCGCGCGCGGCCAACGCGGGTGTGCTGAGCTTCCGCTTCGTCGCCGATGGGCGCGAGGTCACGCTGTGGCTGAACTTGAACGATGAGCCGGTGACCGAGACCACGCCCTTCGCGGCCGGCGACCTGTACACCGGCAAGCGCTTTGACGCCGGGGGGCAGTTCGCCATCCCGGCGCATCGCTACCGGCTGCTCGCCGCAGCGCAGTAGCGACACCGACTTCACGGAGGCATCGGCATGCGGATGGCGGCGACGATCGTGATCATCGTACTGGCGCAGGCGGCGTGCCTTGCGCAGGATGAGGGCCTGGTCGCGCACTACACCTTCGATGCGCTGCACGGGCAGACGCTGCCCGACGTGAGCGGCTCGGGCGCCGACGGTGTGGTCAACGGCGCCACACTCATCGAGTCACCGCACGGCCGGGCGCTGCGCTTTGATGGCGTGGACGACTACATCGAACTCGGCGCCCCCGATGCCCTGCGCCTGGCGGGCGACCTGACCGTCGAGGCGTGGGTGCGCATCAGCCTCGAAGGCAAGATCGCGGGTGAGCGCGCCAACGGGCACTGGCTGATCTTCGGCGACGCCTCCGGGCTGGCGGTGCTGCGCAACTACAACCTGCGCGTTACCCACCAGAACAAGCTGCGCTTCGAGTGGGGCGACGAGGGCGAGTACGACGACATCGAGGTGGACGCAAGCTTCCTCGATGGCGAATGGCATCACCTCGCGGCGGTGGCCGAGTCGGCCTCGAACTACTACCTGTACCTCGACGGTGAGCTGCTGCTGCACCGCCCGGCCGGCCTGCCCATCACGCGCACCAACGGCGGGCCCTTCCGCATCGGCGGGTGGGGCAGCGGCTTCCTGCGCGGCGACATCGACGAGGTGCGACTGTACTCGCGCGCGCTGTCGTCCGGCGAGATCCGCGCACATGCACAGGTCCCCGCCGGCGAGACGCGCCTGGCGCTGGATGCCGGCTACAGCTACGCCTCGCGCGGGTTCCACGCCGAAGTATTCTGCGAGGACATGACCGGCCGTGCGGCGGGCCTGAGCGTCGGCGTGACCGGCCCCGATGGCGCGGCCATCGCGAGAGAGACCCACGATGCCGCCGAGCAGACGCGGCCGGGCTCTCAGCGCTGGTCGCTGGATCTGCTGCTGCCCGCCGAGGTGATCGCGGGCGACTACGTGGTGCGCTGCGCGGTGGTTGACGCCGATGGTGTCGAGCTGGCGTCGCAGAGCGAGACCGTGCCCTGCACGGAGCGTCCGGCGTGGCTTGACAGCAAGGTGGGCGCGAGCGAATGGATCCCGCCGCCCTTCGAGCCGGTGGCGTTCGCGCAGACCCCCGCCGGTCTGGAGCTGCAGCCGTGGGGTCGGCGCATGCTGGTCGATGACTCGCCGGTGCTCGGTGCCATCGACAGCGCCGGTGCCCGGCTGCTCGCCCGGCCTATCGCCATCGTCGCGCAGGTGGACGACGAGCCGGTGCGCTGGGTGTGCTCGGCGCCGCGCATCGTTGAGGCCGCTGCCGACCGCGTCGTCTTCGAGCGCGAGTGCGACGGCGGGGCGCTGCGCCTGCTCATCACAGCGCGCGTCGAGTACGACGGCTTCCTGCGCCTCGACTGGCGCGTGCGCGCCAACCGCGCCCTGACGCTCCAGCAGCTCATCTTCGAGCTGCCGGTCGCTCCCGAGGCGGCCACGCACCTCTATGCCTGGCCCAGCCGCACCTCCGGCGCGCTGACCGAGCCCCAGACTTCGCGCTTCCGGCCGCTGATCTTCCTGTCGACCGAGGAGCGCGGACTGTGCTGGACCGCCGAATCGGACGAGGGCTGGCGGCCGGCGAGCTTCGACCGCGCCATGGAGATTCTGCCCGGCGAGACCGAGACGCTGGTGCGCATGAACATAATCGGCCGCGACACCACCATGGACGCGGGTGACGAGCTGGGCTACTCGTTCGGATTGATCGCCACGCCGGTGCGGCCGATGGCGCGCACCATGTGGGAGGCGCGGCTGGAGCGCCAGCGCCCCTACGCCGACGAGTACGCCTGGATCGACGGGGAGGTCGAGGGCAGGCCGGCGCTGGAGCGCTTCGCCGAGCTGGGAGCACGCGGGCTGCTGGTCTGGCGCTGGTGGGACGCGTTCAGTTACACGCTGCCGCTGGGCCACGAAGAGCGCTTCCCGGAGCTGGTGCGGGCCTGCCACGAGCGCGGGCTGCAGGTGGTGCCCTACGCCATCGGCTTCCTGTTCTCCGAAGGCGCGCCCGAAGCCCGCTACTTCACTGATGATTTCGTGATCGTCCCGCGGCGCGAGTGGTTTATCGACCGCCTGCCGGGGCTCGACAACCAGATGACCTGGCGGGCGTGCCGAGGGGGACCGTGGCAGGACTGGGCGCTGGCGACCACCGCGCAATGTATGGACGAGTACGACACCGATGGAGTCTACCTCGACGGCACCACCTCACCCGAAGCGTGCATGAACCGCCTGCACGGCTGCGGCTACGTGCGGCCCGACGGCCGCACGGGGCCGACCTTCCCCGTGTTCGAGACGCGCGAGTTCATGAAGCGGCTCTACACCATCGTCAAGTCGCGCAAACCCGACGGCCACGTGGATGCACACGTGTCGGGCTGCTACAACGTGCCCGCGATCGCCTTCACCACCGCGACCTGGAACGGCGAGCACCTCGGACCCATCGACCACCTGCTCGACCGCCTGCCCCTGGATATGTTCCGTACCGAGTTCATGGGCCACAACGTGGGCGTGCCCGCCGACCTGCTCTACTACCGCATGGGCGGCTTCCGGCGTTGCGCGGGGCTCGCGCTGCTGCACGATGTGCCGACGCGCGCTGAAACGCTCGATGACCTCAAGCTGCTCTCCGAGTTGTGGCGTGTGCGCGGGCAATTCGGCTGCGAGGAGGCGCAGTTCACCGGCTACTGGGCCATCGGCGACCTGGCCACGGCCTCCCCCGAGGGAGCGTACGTGAGCATCTGGCGACGTCCGGAGAGCGGCGTGCTGGCGGTCATCGACAATCTCGGGCGCGAGGCGGCAACCGTGCACGTTCGCTTCGACCTGGCGGCGCTGGGGCTGGTCGGGGCGTCCGCGATCGACGCCATCAGTGGCGCGGCGCTCGCGCCGGCGGAGGGTGCAGTCTCGCTCGATCTCGATGCGCAGGACTGGCGGCTGGTGTGGCTGCAGCCCCACGACATGGCGGCTGCGCCCGGGCCGGTGGCCGAGGGGGCGGCTCTGGCCAACGCGGGCGCGCAGCCCACACAGCCGCCGCCCACGCGCCTGACCATCGAGACCACGAAGGGGCCGATCACCGTCGAGCTGTTCGATGACCGCGCGCCCATTACCGCCGGGAACTTCCTGCTGCTGGCCGAGAGCGGTTTCTACAACGGGATGACCTTCCATCGCTTCGAGCCGGGCTTCGTGATCCAGGGCGGCGACCCGCTGGGCGACGGCACGGGGGGCCCCGGCTTCACCATCCCGCGCGAGATCGTCCCCGGGCTCATCCACGAACGCGGCACCCTGTCGATGGCGCGGCGGATCGAACCCGACACCGCGGGCAGTCAGTTTTTCATCTGCCTGACGCGCGAAGAGTGCGCCTGCCTTGACGGCGGCTACGCGGCCTTCGGGCGGGTGATCGAGGGCATGGACGTGGTGGACCGCATCCGCCCCGGTGACCGGATGATCCGGGTCAGAGTGAACAGCGAGTCGCCGCACGCCGCCGCCGCCCGGCAGGCGGCCCGCGCCGCGCGTGTGCCGGACTGACGGCCCGCAGGGAACCTCCCGGCGCGCGGGCGGTTCTGGACGGCTGAGATGACGGACGGCGCGGCCTCGTCACGGAGGAGGTGCCTCTCATGCGTTGCGTCTGGGTGTTGGTCATGCTGATGGCGGCGTCATTGTCTGCGGCGGCGCCGCCCGCCGGTGTGGTGGCCGAACTCGTACCGTGCCCCGAGGGCGCGAGCGTCCGCGTCGAGGCGGAAGGCCCGCTGCGTACGCGCGTCGAGGTGACCTGCGCGGGCGAGATGACGCAGGGCGACACGCCGCTGACGCTCCGCCTCGACATCACCCCGCGCTGGCCCCACTACTACCTCGACGTGGCGGTGCTCGATGCCGACGGGCAGTTCCTGCCCTGCACCTGGCGCTCGGCCGAGCGCAACCGAGTGGAGGTCGCCATCCCGGCTCAGAGCGCGGCGTACTTCCTGCAGGTAACCGACCCGCGCGGGGAACAGCCGCCGCTGATCGATGAGGCGCAGCGCAGCGCGCGCGACCCGGCCACCGGCCTGCAGGCCCGCATCTGCCGCTGGTTCGACGATCGTAGCGCCGCGCTGAGCCTGCGCTTCGACGACTCGCACCCGACCCACATATTCAAGGCTATCCCCATGCTGCGTGAATATGGCTTCACCGGCACGTTCTTCATCACGCCCGGCCTGGGAGATTATGTGGACAATCGCGATGCCTGGGAGCGCTGCGCGGCGCAGGGAGATCAGGAGTTCGGCAACCACACCATGCACCATTGCGGCGCCGGGGATGATGATGCCATTGACCGCGAGATCGGCGACGCAGCACGTTACATCTGGAGTCTGTTCCCGCAGCGCAGCAAACTGCACGCCCTGGCATGGGGCGGAGGGTCGGAGTGGACGCATACCCGGCCGCTGCGGGAGTTCATCGAGCGCTATTACTGCTTCGATGTCTACGGCCGCCCTGCCGTCTCAATGGCCGATGTCTACGGGGGACGCATCGAGGCCTTCCAACGCGGCCTCCAGAGGGCGCTTGAGACCCATGACTGGTTCACTGCGCTGTTCCATCAGATCGGCGAGAGCATCAGTGAGGAGAACTTCCGTCGCGTCCTCGACATCGTGAAAGAGCGCGAGGACGCGCTGTGGATCGCGGGCATGGCCGACGCGCACAAGTATGAGACCGAGCGCAACGCCGCCGCGCTGCGCTGCACCGCCATCGATGCCGACAGCTCTCGCCTGACCGTGACCTGCGGCACCGACCCCGAGCTGTACGATCAGCCGCTGACCATCGCGCTTGCACTGCCGAACGGGTGGGCCGCCGATGCCCTGCGCGTTGCCGCCCCCGACGGCGCCGCCGTGCCGACGCGGGTCAGCCCGTCCGAAGACGGCATCGTGGTGCTCTTCGACGTCGCGCCCGTGACGGCCGAATACGTGCTGCGGGCGGGATAGGCAGTCCGGCCCCGCTCCTGCGCTGTTCCCACGCAGGATAAGGCATGGGCGGCCGCGAAGAACCTCCCGCTGCTACCCCATCACTGGAGGCGTGAACTCATGAGGATCTGCCTGCTCGTATGCGCCATCATCGTCGCGAGCGCCCTCGTCGGGAGCTGCCAGCCGGTCGGCCTGGTGCAGGATGGAGCCAGCGACTTCGTCATCTACCATGCGCCCGACGCCCCGCCTTCGGTGGTCGCGGCGGCTGCCGACCTGCAGAGGTACATCGAGGAGGCGTCAGGCGCGCGGCTGGAGATCGTCACCGAGCCCGCGTCGCCCGCGATCATTCTCGGCGCCGCCGCGGGCCTCGACCTGGCCGACGTCCCGCTCGAGGGCTTCCGCATTGTGACCCGCGATGGCAACATCCTCATCGCCGGACCCGACACCGCCGAGGGCGAGCTGACACCGCAGGGCGGCACCTCCAACGGCACCCGCAACGGCGTAGATGCCTTCCTCGAGCAATTCGTGGGGGTGCGTTGGCTGATGCCCACGGAGATCGGCGAGTCGGTGCCGCGAACCGACGCCATCACCGTGCCTGAGACCGACATGACCGACGCCCCCTTCTTCCTCAACCGCCGCGTGCCGTATACGCAGGAACGCACCGGGGCGGTCAGGCAGTGGTGGGCGCGCCAGCGGCTCGGGTGGAGCCTGTACCTCAATCACGGCCACAACTTCCGCCGCACCATCCCCGCGGAGCTGTACGACGAACACCCGGACTACTTCCCCATGTTCGACGGGGTGCGCGTGCCACCGACGGGGCGCTACAAGCTGTGTCTGAGCAACCCCGAACTCATCCGCGCCTTCGCCGATCGCGTCATCGAGTACTTCGACAACAACCCCACCTCCACGTGCTACTCGCTGTCGCCCTCCGACGGAACCGGGTGGTGCCGGTGCCCGGAGTGCGTGGCGCTGTATGAGGAGGACCCGAACGGCAACCTCTCGGTGACGCCCGCGGTGCTGCACTTTTACAACGGTGTCGCCCGGATCGTGGCGCAGAAGTACCCCGACAGGGTGCTCGCGGGGTACGTCTATGCCGCCTACGTCTTCCCGCCGCACGATCCCATCCGGCTCGAGCCTAATGTCTTCCTGGTGTGGGCGCCGAGCTTCGACTACGGCTACACCCTCTTCCGCCCCGAGCTGCAGCAGCGCTGGGAGGAGCTGGTGGCGCAGTGGACGCAGGTGACCGGGAACATCGCCTACTACGACCTGCCCACCTCGATGGCGAACGACGCGGGCGCGCCCTGCCCCCCGGGGCTGGAGATCCTCAAGTTCATCTATCCGCGCCTGAAGGCCGCCGGCCTCAAGGGCGTCTACGTCTACGGCCAGGAGGCGTGGGGGACCGGCGCGCCCACCAACTACCTGCTGGCGCGGCTCGCCTGGGACCCCGACGCCGACGTGGACGCGCTCTTCGCCGAATTCATGGACCGCTGCTATGCCGAGGGCGCCGACGAGATCGAGCAGATGTACCGTCTGCTGGATGCCGAGGTCAAGCGCCACTTCCTGGAGAACGAGGACGCGCGCTACACCCTCACGCCTGCGATCATGGAGGATGTCTACGCGCGCAACTTCGCCGAGATCGAGCGGCTCTACCGCGCCGCCGAGGCGAAGGTGCAGGACCCCGGGGCACGCCAACGGTTGGAGTGGCTGGGTTGGAACCTGACGCTGCTGCACTGGAACCTGCGCCAGTACGGGCTGCTCGACGACCCTACCGCCTCGAGCTTCTACCTGTCCGACGCCGAGTTCTCCCCATGGTTTGCCGAGCGCAAGGACTCGCTGGCCTTCCGCCCGTCCCGGCAGGTGGCGCGGCCCGCCGACATCGGGAAGGTCGCGGTCGCCGCGATCGATGAGGTGCCCAATGCCGAGGAGACGCAGCCCTTCCTGCTGCGTGGCAACCAGCACATCATCGTCATGCCCACGGCCGACCAGGCTACGGTGAGCTTCGGCCGCATCACCGCCCGTGGCAAGCTGGTCCAATTCACGGTGCACGGCGCCGACGGGGAGGAGATCGCGGGCGGCATCATGAGTGCCGAGGTGCCGATCACCCTCGACGCCGCGGGCTCGCCGGTCTACCACCTGCTGATCGCCGCCGGTTCGGCGAGCTTCACGATGGATGTCGAGGGCGGCGCGTGGGCGGTGTCGGGCCACGTCGATGACCAGGGACTGCACCTGCTCGGCAAGGTCACGCCTCTGTACTTCGAGGTCCCGGCGGGCTGCGAGTCCTTCCGTCTGTCCCTGCAGGCCACGCCACCGGGCGAGACCGCGCTGGGCACGCTCTACGCCCCCGACGGCCGGGAGGCGGCCACCTTCCGCGCGGTCGAGATGCCGATCGACCGGCAGGAGATCGCGGTCGGCGCCGGTGATGCGGGCGTGTGGAAGCTGGTCATCTCGCCCGCGGAGGTCGGTGTGATCGATGACGTGTGGATCGACCTCAGCGATGATCTGTCGGGCTGGTTCTCGCTCGACCCGGAGAATGCGTTGGCGGTGAAGGTCGAGGAGTAGGCCGGCGACCGGCCCGCCGCGCAATTCGGGCCTGTGGGTGCAGATCGGGCCTCCGGCCCGACCTGCGCGGGTGCGACCAGCTCGAGGCGCGCCCGGAGCACCTGCAGTCGGCCCACGTCCACAGACGACGTGACAACAGGAGAATGACGGCCATGCCCGATGCGCAGTCCGACCCCTACGCCTGGTTCAACGAGGCGAAGTTCGGCATGTTCCTGCACTGGGGCATCTATTCGCTGCTGGGACGCGGCGAGCAGGTGATGTTCCGCGAGCACCTCGTCCCCAGCGAATACCGCAGGCTCGCGGATGAGTTCACCGTGCCCAACTTCGACGCGCACGAGTGGGCCCGCATGGCCCGCGATGCGGGCATGCGCTACATGGTGCTCACCAGCAAACACCACGACGGCTACTGCCTGTTCGACTCGCCGGGCTGGGACTTCTGCGCCCCGCGCACCGCCCCCGGCCGCGATCTGATCGCCGAGTACGTCGAGGGTTGCCGCGCCGCCGGGCTGCGCGTGGGGATCTACTACTCGCTGCAGGACTGGGCCTTCCCGGTGATGTTCGACGGCCCGGACGCAGACGAAGCGGAACTCGAGCGCCTCGTCGCCAAGGTCCACGCCGACATCGAGGCGCTGTGCAGTAACTACGGACAGATCGATCTGATGTGGTTTGACGGCCGCTGGCCGCTGGACGACGGCTGGCGGCCGCTGGAGATCGACGACATCATCCGCGAGCTGCAGCCCGCGGCCATGATCACCGGCGACCGGCTGCACGGGCGCCCGCCCGCGTTCACCGACAACCCCTACTACCGTGGCGAGCGCTCGGGCTACATCGCCTCCTCGGAGCGGCGCATCGCCGCACCGGACGTCAACGTACCGTGGGAGGTCTGCGATATCAATCAGCACCGCTGGTGGGGCTACGTCAAGTGGGACGGTCACTACAAGACGCCCACTGAGCTGGTCTACCTGCTCGCCGAGTCGCTGGGCCAGGGCGCCAACCTGCTGCTCAACTTCGGCCCCAGGGGCGATGGCGGCTTCCCCGACCAGGCGCTCGCGCAGCTCGCAGGCCTCGGGCGCTTCTGTGAGCGCAACGCCGAGGCCATCTACGGGTCGAGCGGCGCCAACGGCCTGTTCGAGCACCTCACCTTCGGCGACATGACCCAGAAGGGTGATACGCTCTACCTGTGGGTCAGGTACTGGCAGGGCACCGACTTCCACTTCGCGGGTCTGGCCAACGAGATCCTGGGCGCACGCGTGCTGGGTCGTGATGACATCGAGGTGCAGATCGACCGCGACGGCGAGCAGGTGTGGCTGCGGGGATTGCCCGAGCTGCCGCCGGACCCGGACTGCACGGTGATAGCGCTCGACCTCGACGGCGAGCCTGAAGCGCTGGAGTGGGGGCGCTACCGGCTGCACGGTGGCCCCTGTGACCGGCGCATCTGGCGTGAGTGGGCCCGGAGCTAGCACCGGCGTGCGCCGGTTCCGGTGAGAATGACGTGACCCGCAAGGGGGCCTGGCGCACCAATCTGTTGCGCGAAAACGCAGCGATAGTCCATGACGGGGTGCAGGCGCTTTCGCCTGCACACGCCGCCATCAGGCGCCGGAAGCGCGCACAGGTGCGCGGACAAGCAGCGGCTGCGCTCGATCCTGCGCCTGTAACCTGCGTCGGAGGCGATGGCACTATCCTTGCGAGGAGGTGTCCGGATGACACTGCGCGCGACGACACGCTGCACGCTGCTGCTGGCCCTCACGATGCTGTCGGGCTGCGGGGTTGGGGCCGATATGCCGTACAACGCCGGCTACACGATTGTAGACTTCGAACGCACACCTGACGAGGGTGACCCGTACGTGGTCACCGTGGCTGTGTGGTATCCGACCGCCGAGCGCGAGGGGCTGTACCGTTACGGCGCGAAGCCGATGCTCGGCAGGTGCGCGGAGGACGCCGCCATCGCGACCGAGGGCGCGCCCTACCCGCTGGTGATCTACTCGCACGGCTACGGGGGCTCGGGCATCGCAGCGCCGTACCTGACCGAACACCTGGCGCGGCAGGGCTACATCGTCGCAGCACCCGACCACGCCGACGCCCATCAGGCCAACCGCATCCGCCCGCCTGCTGACCCGCACTTCAACCTGCGCGAGTACCTCGCCGCCGCAGTGGCACTGGCCAACTCGGGCGCAGACTTCGACTTCGCCGCGCACGATTATCGCATGGCCGAGGCCCGTCTGGTCATCGACAGGATGCTGGCACTGAGCGCCGACCCGGACTCGTGGCTGCACGGCATGATCGACACCGAGCGCATCGGCATGTGCGGGCACTCATTCGGTTCCTTCACCACGCTCGCGTGCGTCGGCGCCGGGGACCGATGGCGCGACGACCGCATCAGCGCCGCGATCTCCATCTCAGGCGGCGTGTTCATGTGGAGCGCCCAGGACTACCAGAGCGTCGCGGTGCCGATCATGATCATGTGGGGCGCGCTCGAGGGCGGTGAGCAGGGGATCACGCAGGATCGGGTGGCCGCCGAGCGCCTGGCGTGGGAGAACCTCCCGGCGCCCAAGGTCATGTTCGTGCTCAAGGAGGCTGCGCACTTCACCTTCGCGCAGGGCGGGCTCGACCGCATCCTGGGCCATGAAGCGGAGGCCGACCTCCTGCTGCAGCAGTACCGGGCCATCCAGACCTACTGCACGGCGATGTTCGACCGTTACCTGCGCGGCGACCTGGCCGCCGAGGAGACCCTGACGACGCGCGACCCGATGTTTACCGAGCATCGCTACGTGCCGCAGTGACGCGCCGTGCCGACGCTGGCGCCTCCCGCCGCGGCCACCTGCCCGACGAGGGTGGCATCAGCCGGCTCGCCGGTGGGAAGAATGCAACGCGGAGCGAGTGGACCTGAGGGAGGACACCGGAATGACGACGCGGATGTGTTGGTGCACTCTGTTGACGCCGGGCGTGCTGTTGCTGCTTGCGGGGTGTGCGGTCGGGGCCGAACCCGCTCATCTCGCCGCGGGCGGCCGGGCGCTCATGCCGATCGTAGTAGCGGCCGACGCCTCGGAGACCGTGCAGGCCGCCGCCGCCGACCTGGCCGACTACCTGGGACGCATCGCCGGCGCGCAGTTCGAGGTGACCGCCGGTGACGGCTCGGCGGGCATCGTCGTCGGCACCGCCGCGCAGTTCCCGGCGCTCGCCGCGGGCGTAGACTTCGCGCCCGATGATCCGCTGAGGCGCGAGGAGTATGTCTTGCGCTCCGAGGCCAACCGACTGCGGCTCATCGGCGCCACCGACATGGCCGTTGAGCATGCCGTGTGGGACCTGCTCTACCGCCTCGGCTACCGCCAGTACTTCCCCGGTGAACGCTGGGAGATCGTGCCGTCCACGCCGGAGCTGAGCATTGATGTCGATGCGGTGGAGGCCCCCGCCTACCACGCTCGGCGCATCTGGTACGGCTACGGGACCTGGGACTACAACGCTGAGCCCTACCGACGCTGGTGCCTGCGCAACCGCGCGCGCTCGGGGATGGAGCTGCGCACCGGCCACTCCTACGGAGGCATCATCCGCGCGAATGCCGAGGAGTTCGCCGCCCACCCCGAGTACTACGCCCTCGTGGATGGCGAGCGTCGCCACGCCGGCGTGGTGGATGGCAGCGGCAACATCAAGTTCTGCATCTCCAATCCCGGCCTGCGCGAACTGGTAGTGCGGCATGCATTACGTTACTTCGAGCAGCATCCCGAGGCCGACAGCATCTCCATGGACCCCTCGGATGGGGGCGGCTGGTGCGAGTGCGATGCATGCGTGGCCATGGGCTCGGTCTCGGATCGGGCGGTGACGCTGGCCAATCAGGTGGCCGAGGCCATCACCGAGCGCTTCGGCGACAAGTATGTGGGCATGTACGCCTACAACGTCCATTCGCCCCCGCCGAGCATTCGCGTGCACCCGCACGTGATCATCAGCATCGCCACCTCGTTCATCCGCGGCGGTTACACGCTCGATCAGCTCATCGAGGGCTGGCAGGCGCAGGGCGCGACCATCGGCATCCGCGAGTATCTGGGCGTCAACGTCTGGGACCGCGACCTGCCCGGGCGCAGTCGCGGCGCCAACCTGGAGTACGTGACCACCACCATCCCCCGCTTTCACAGCCAGGGCGCGCGCTTTTACACCGCCGAATCCAGTGATAGCTGGGGCCCGAATGGCCTCGGCTACTTCATCGCTGCCCGCATACTGTGGGACCTCGACGAGGCGCGGCACGTGGATGAGCTGGTGACGCGCTTCCTCGACGACTGCTTCGGGCCAGCCGCCGGGCCGATGCGCAGCTTCTACGAGACCATTGACGCCTCGAGCCACCCACTGCTGTGCCGCGACCTGGTCGGGCGGATGTACCGGGCGCTGGCGCAGGCGCGCGAGGCCGCCGCCGGTGATGAGGCGATCCTGGGGCGCATCAACGACCTGGTGCTCTACACGCGCTACGTCGAGCTGTACCTGGGCTACTCCACCGCGCAGGGTGAGGCGCGCCAGCAGGCCTTCGAGCACCTGATCCGCCATGCCTACCGCATGCGCGAGACCATGATGGTGCACACCAAGGCGCTCTACCGCGACCTGGTCAACCGCGACCGGTCGGTCTCGATCCCCGAGGGCGCGGAGTGGAATGCCCCGGAGGAGACCAACCCGTGGAAGGACAGCACACCCTTCAGCGAGGCGGAGCTGGCGGCCTTCGTGAGCGAGGGCATCGCCGCCAACCCGGTGGTCGGGGTCGAGGCGGTGCGCTTCAGCGAGGACCTGGTGCCCTCCACGCCGCTGGGCCTGCAGGCGCCGGTTGAGGGTACGCTGACCGAGCGCGTGCGCAGCCGCCAGGTGCGCTACACCTGGATTGACGAGGCGCCGGGCGAGATCCCGCTGAGCGTGACCGGCGGCCTGATCGAGCACTACCGCGACCGCGGCAACGTGCGCTTCGAGCTCTACGCGACCGCGGAGGCGACACTGGAGCCGGTGGACACCAACGCGGACGTGCCGCCCGACGGCCAGGAGCGGTCGATCACTCTGCGCACGCCCTACGCGGGGCTGCACCGCATCGAGTGGACCGATGGCGGTGACATGACTTCGGTGACCTGGCCTGAGGGCGTGGCGGTGACGGTGCGCTCCGACCTCGAGCAGCCCGCCGGCTTCCAGGGCCGGTGGACGATGGTGTTCTACGTGCCCAGGGGCACCGAGGCCGTCGGAGGCTACGCGACGGCCACCAGCGGGGAGGTGCTCGACGGCGACGGGCAGGTCGTGTTCTCGTTCGGCGAGATGGCCGAGCCGGGCTACTTCAGGATCGATGTCCCCGCGGGCCAGGACGGGCGCCTGTGGGCCTTGCGCAATTGCAGCGGCCAGCGGATGCTGATGACCGTGCCGCCGTATCTCGCGCCGACTGCGGACACGCTGCTGCTGCCCCGCGAGGTCGTGGAGGCGGACGCCGGATAGCCCGCCGTTGAGCCTACCCCGCAGCCTCGAACTGCGCCACCAGGCGGAGCGGATCAAGGAACGGGTCCCACAGAAGCCGCGCGGCCACATAGGCGCCGAGCTGCGTTTGCGCGGCCTCGGCCAGCACTTGCGGCGGCACCGGCTCTCCGTGCCGGACCGCGTCCTTGATCGCGCCCGCGACGCGTTCGATGGTGGCCGGATCGTCGGGCACCGACCGCGTGGGCATCGGGCGCTCGGGGCCGGTGGTCTGCAGCCGCCAGCCGCCGGGCAGGTCGCGGTGGGCGAACCATGGGCGGTCGAACACCACGGTCTCGTCGAGCAGGCCGTCGTCATCCGCGTCGGCGATTACCTCGCGTGTGCCCGGCGCCACGAAGCGCATCCCCTGCTCCTCCAGCAGCCGGGCCACGCCGTAGCGCGTGCCTGCGTCATCGGCGCCCGCGATCGCGATGCACCCCTCGCGCGCACGAATCACGAAGCCCTGCGGGCCGACGAAGGCCAGCTCGTCGGGCGTCACCAGCCGGGCGGCCACCGCCGCCTCGCGCCCCACGACGGCGACATTGCCCGGGTTGGGCCCGAGTGTGAGGCCGTTCGCGTACACCGGCAGGCGCACACCGTAACCGCGTTCGAGGTACTCCGCCAGCGCCTGCGCTGCGTCGAACTCAGCCTGCGACGCCCCCGGCGCGGTGACGATTGCAAAGATGGGCGTGAGCGTGCCGCGTTCGGTTGATGTCCGGAAGGCCTCTGCGGTGTACCGCGCGTAGTCCAGGGCCTGCCCCTCCCCGCGCAGGTGTTCGTAGCCCACCAGCGGTGGCCCGCCGCCGTAGCGGGAGATGCCATGGGGGATGTTGGGGCGGAAGTGCCGCAGCCAGAGCGCCTCGCCGGCGTGGGGCAGGTCGGTCGGCGCAAGGTCGTGATTGCGCGCGCGCACGCCCAGCAGGACGATCCACGTGTCCTGCGCCTGCGGGTAGGGGAAGAAGTTGTCCTGCGGCCAGAAGTCGATGCCGATGCCCCGCAGCATCCCGTCCCATTCGCGGAAATCGCGCCGGTCGCGGCGGTGCTGGCGGAGGTCCACGCGCACGATCTGCTCACCCGGGTGCAGCACGCTGTCGCTGCGCAGCCCGCCCGCGCCGGTGTCGAGGTAGATCGTGACCGGCACGGTGGCGGTCGAGTAGATGTGCAGGTCGAGGAAGTGGCAGCCACCCACGTCCACCGCCGGGTCGAGGTCGCGGCGCAGCAGGAAGGTGCCCGCGTGCATGGCGTGCACACCCTCGGGATCGCCGCCGATCTCCACCACGGGAAGCTCGGACAGTGGCAGGTCAACGCGCAGCCCGCGGTACTCGCGCCCGCCCGGACCCGCGATCGAGGCGGCCTCCGGCGCCACCGCGAAGCCCTCGACCGAGCACTCGACCGACCACGCGGCGGCGTCCTCGGGTCCGGCCACCACCGTCACCGATCGCGGTTCGGCCTCCTCCGCGGGCGGGATGTACTCCTCCAGGCTAAGGTTGGCATCAACCAGCGCAATGAGCCGCTCCGGCCAGGTGGCGAAGTCCGCGGGCGGCTCCTCGGCCGACCACAGCGTCGCCGCGATCTCCTCCTCGAAGCTGACTCCCGCCACCGACCGCAGCGTGCGCTTCATGGTGCTTTCGACGGAGCGGGCCAGCCACTTGTGCGCGCCCTCGCCGCCGGCGTGGCAGCCGTCGATCAACCGCGCCGCCAGGCGTACGTACCAGTGCGCGTCCTCGCGGAACTGCTCGATGTCGGCGGCGGTGACCGGGGCCAGTTGCTCGTTGGCCCTGCGCACCAGCTCGCCCCGCTGCCACGTCAGGTAGGTGTCCAGCCAGCGGAAGACATCGTGCTGCACGCGTAGCAGCGCGGGCGGATCGTCGGCCGCCAGCTCCTCGGCGCGCGCGAACAGCCCGCGCGCGGCGGCGATCAACTGCGGATCGCGGTGGATGCGGCCGTGGTATTGCCACGATGACGCGTGGTGCAGCGCGAAGTACTCGTGGATGGGTGGGGCGGCCGGGCCGTAGAAGCGGTCAATGAAGTCGTCCTGAAGCCGCTGGCTGTCCAGCAGCGGATCCCAGCACAGCCACGACATGACGTGGTGACACAGGTCCTCGAAGGGCAGGAAGCCGCCGTTGAAGTCGATGAGGCTCACGCCCGTCTTCGCATACCACTTGATGCGGTCGGCCTGACCGCGCAGCCACAGCGCGGGCGCGTAGGGGTAGTCGAACACGCCCACCTGCCCGGGGTAGCGCATCAGCCAGCCCATCAGCTCCTCGGCGGCCACGATGTTGCGCGCGTGCGAGAACGGGCGGGTGCTGGTGTTGCGCGAGGTCCAGAACCACGGGCAGTACATCACGCGCACGTTCGGCTCGGGGTCCACCAGCACGGGCGGCTTGACAGTCTCGATGTACGCGGCGGTCAGGATGAGGTTCTCGGGGTGAGCGTCGCGCACCGCCCGCGCCACATGGTTGACCCACCGCAGGCTCCGGTCGGTGGCGTAGTGCGGCATCGGGTCGCCGGCGAGCGCCTCGGGCGACTTGTCCATGACCGCGTCGCCGTCCTGGATGTAGAAGAACCTGCGGTCGGGCTGCAGGTCCATCCACTCGAGCGCGCGCTCGGCGCTGATGCGCTGCACCTCCGGGTGCACCAGATTGAGCACCAGGCGGATGTAGTTCGTGTCGCGTGGGATGCGTGAGCCGTCCGCGCGCATCGCGTAGTACTCAGGGTGCTCATCGTAGTACAGCTCGCGCGGCACCAGGTAGCCCGCGGTGTGCAGCGATGACGGCCATTCATCTTCGCGCAGCAGCGGCGGCCGCGCGTCGCGGCTGAACAGCTCCGGGTTCGCGGCGGTGCGCACATCGCCCAGGTCGTCCCACGAACCGCCGCCGAACCGCCCCTGATTGAAGAATGCGCGAAGCTGTCGGAACTCGAACCAGGGCACGCTGCTCTCGCGCAGCGGCGGCAGCACGCCCTCGGGCAGCGCCTCGAACACCGCCAGCACGCCGCCCGGGCCGTTACGCTGGGGGTAGAGGGTCAGGCCCATCCGGGCCAGCAACGCGTAACCGCCGTAGAGCGTGCCGCGCGCCCGATAGCCGGCCACGGCGATGCGCCCGTCGGCCACCGCGATCACGTAGCCGTCGAACTTCGTGGCCTCGATCTCCTCGGCACTTATCAGTCCGGAGGCGAGTGCGGCCGCGCGGCCCACGAACACCGCCGGCGCAGCATCCGCGGGCGGCGCGGCGGAGATCTCGACCTGCGCGCCGTAGCGTTCCCGCAGGCACTCCTGCACGGCCCGCGCACAGCGCTCCTCGAAGCGATGCGGTTCGGCGGGGGTGACGACCCGGGTCACGTCCGCGAGTCGGACGCCCTCCTGAGCGAGGGCCACGGACGCTGAACTCACCAGCACGCATAGCACAGTGGCGAGGTGGCGCATGTCGTTCGCCTCCGTTCACACTGTGGCGGTTCTCGCAACCGCCCTGCGCCGGGCGGGGTCATTCCCGCTCGGCGGCGGGTGGCGCCGCGTCGTTGGCCGGCACTTGAGGGAGTGGCTCGCCGCGCAGGATCTCCGGGGGCTCGCCGGTCGGGCTGCGGGCGATACTCACGCCCACCCACGCCCAGAACGCCGCCAGCGCCGCGAAGACGAGCGCCATCAGCGTCAGGCAGCCGCGCAGCGATGGCGTGTTCTCGGCCAGCCACGCCGTGAACAACAGGATCACGCCCGGTGACATGACCAGGAGCGCCGGCCGCAGCCCGAACGCGCTCGCGTGCGCGATGCCCACCCAGATGTTGGTGACGATGCCCGCGATGAGCAGCAGCATGCCCAACGCGCGTAGCAGCACAGCGCGCGGACGGTCTTCCAAGCTTGTGTGGCCCGGCGGCATCATGGTAGCCGACCTCCATTGTCAGCTTCGCCCGGCAGGGCGCTTGCGCCTCCTGAGGCAGGTGCCGGTCGGGCGCTCGTCGAAGCGCAGACACGCGCATGAGCGCAAGCACCTGCAGGGTCGATCCCACCTGGGAGGCACACCGATGCGTCTGTTCAGCATTGCCGCATCTGTGACACTCATCGTGTCCGGCGCCTGGGCCGCAACGCCCATTGACCGGCACACGACCTTCCTCGCCAGCTTTGACAACACCGTCAGGGCTGATTACTGTGCCGGCGACTGGCGCGCGGGCGTCGGCGGCGAGGCGGCGCTGGTCCCCGGGCGCTTCGGCAACGCCGTCGCGCTCGCCAACCGCCAGAGCCTGGTCTACAACGCCGATGGCAAGATCAACCTCGCCGCCGGCACCATCGAGTTCTGGCTGTTGTGGACCCGGGAGCTGGCCGACGCCGAAAGGGCCAGCCTGTTCACCATGAGCACGCCTGAGCAGAACAACTACGTGAACTTCAACAAGATCCAGGGTACGCGGCTGGGCATGCCGGTCAAAGGCGGGCCGGCCGATGATTTCACCTGGCAGCGCGTGGACGTGGACTTCAGCGGCTGGGAGATCGGCACCTGGCACTACCTCGCCGGCACCTGGGAGGGCGGCGTGATCACGCTCTACGCCGACGGCCAGCTCGCCCGGAGGGCCGAGGGTGGCGCGGGGCTGGTCGAGCTGCCCCGGCAGTTCAGCATCGGGCCGGGGCCGCTGGTGATCGACGAGTTGCGCATCTCATCGATCGCGCGCACTCCCGAGGAGATCGCCCGGCGCGCCCTTGCAGAGCCCGGGGAGGTCACCACGGTGTACCTGACCGACCGGAAGCCCACCGCGATGAAGCAGGCCCTCGGTGCGGTCGGCCTTGATGCCCAGACCGCCATCGACGACCGCGAGCTGCCGCTCATCATCGGCACGACCGCCTATGCGCGGGGCGTGGCACTGCGCGCGCCCGGCTTCGTGGAGTACACGGTGCCCGATGGGCTGAAGAGCTTCCGGGCAGTCTGCGGGCTGAGCCCCCTGGGCCGGGAGGGGGCCTCCGCGCGCCTCGTGCTCTCGCTTGACGGCGCACCGGCTCAGACCCAGGCCGACCTCTCCGCCGAGCCGCAGCCCATCGATCTGGCCGTCGAGGCCGGGCAGACGTTGCGCATCGAGGCCCAGGTCGAGGGCGCTGAGCCCGGCGCGGTGGTGGTGGTCGGCGACGCGATGTGGCTGGCGGAGAGCGTCGAGCCACCGCCGCCCTTCGCGCGCGAGATGGACGCGGACGAGCTGGAGGTCCAGCGCCTGCGCACGCAGGTGGCGCAGATCGGCTTCGACCTGCCCGCCGCCCCCAGGGGCTACGTGATCTACGCCGGACACCCGGTGGACGCCATCGACCCGGCGCTGGAGCCCCTGGCTGAGACCTTCCCCGAGGCGCTGACCATCGCCGCGGCGCCGGGCGAGTACGAGGCGGCGCAGTTCACTCTGTGCGCCGCGCAGGACATGCCCGCGATCCGCGTGAGCGTCGGCGATCTCGCAGGCGACGCGGGCACGATCGCGGCCGGTGACGTGCAGGTGCGGCTCATCCGTCGGGTTCTGCAGCGCAAGGGCTACTGGATGGCCCGCCAACCGCAGAACTTCGAGGCGGTCTCGCGCTTCCTGATGCCCAACCGCGACTTCTGGCTGCCCGCCGACAACCTGAAGGAGGTCTACCTGCTGGTGCACGTGCCCGAGGACGCCGCTCCGGGCGACTACGCGGGCACCATCACGGTCGCGCCGGAGGGCCTCGAAGCCACACACATGGCGCTGAACCTGCGGGTGCGGCCCATCAAGCTGGTTCAGCCCACCGAGAAGCGTTACGGGATGTACTACCGCATCGCCGGCGTGGTAAACGACCCCGAGCAGCTTGAGGCCGAGTTCGCCGACATGGCCGCGCACGGCTGCACCATGATCAAGGGCCACGCCGCCATCGAGTTCGCGCAGGACGACGCCGGCAACATCACCTGGAACTTCGACCTGATCCGCACCATGCTCGAGGGCGGGCGCCGCCACGGCTTCTTCGGGCCGATCACCATCTACGACAATATCCCGCAGCTCGCGCGGTTGATGGGCTACGCCGAACTCGACAACGAAGGCCAGGGCGAGCCGATTTCCGAGAAGGAAGACCTGCTCGACCTGACGCGGCGATGCTTCGCCGAACTCAAGGCCCTCAACGACGAGTACCCTGAGTACGAGTTTGTGCTCACGCACATGGACGAGGTGTTCGGGCGCGGGCGGCTGGAGCGCTACATTGATGCCGCCGAGGTCATCCGCAAGACCTCCGACTTCCGCATCTACATCACCATGCACATGACTCCCGGGCGCTGGGAGGACTACATGGAGCGCTCCGACCCATGGATCGATGTGCGCTGCATCAACGGCCATTCCCTGGAGAGCTGGCTGCAGTCGGGCCACGACTGGGACGATCTCGCGCACATGCTCGCCGAGTCGGGCGATGACGCGTGGATGTATCACAACATGCGCGGCTCGTTCTTCAAGGCCGAGTGGAACCGCTTCATCAACGGCCTGTTCATGTGGGCCTCGCCGCTGCAGGTGCACGTGCCCTGGATGTACTACGCGTACGGCGGCGACCCCTTCGACGACACCGACGCCGACCGCTTCGACTTCGGCTACGCCTTCCCGATGCCGGGCAACCCGACGCAGCTTGTCTCCACGCTGCACTACGAGGCCTTCCGTGAGGGCTACGATGACATGCGCTACCTCGTGACCCTGGAGGAGACCATGGCGCGGGCGCGCGAGCAGGGCATCGACGTATCGGCGGCGCAGGCGTGGCTGGATGAGCTGCGCGGGCTGCTGCCGCAACTGCCGCAGGACATCCAGGGCATCGACCTCGAAAGCCCCTACTCGGTGGCCGCCGAGCGCCGGTTCAGCGGCGCGGACTACGACGCCATGCGCGAGCAGACCGCACAGCACATCATCGCCCTGCAGCAGCAGCTCGGCGGGTAGGCGCACCGGCGATCGGAGGAGGTCACGATGAGGACACAGGCAGCACTGACGCTCGCGCTCCTGCTGGCCGCCGTCGCGGGCGCGATGGGGCAGACCGAGCCGCAGATCGTGAAGACGGTCCACTGGAGCGAGCCCCCGGCGCAGGTGGGAGTGCCGGTGGACCTGTCGGCGCGCAAACAGATGGCGATCCCGGAGCTGCCGGCGGCGCCGCAGATCGACGGCGACCTGTCCGACGCCGCCTGGGAGTCCGCGGTGCGTACCGATGAGTGGATGATCAACACCGGCGATGCGCCCGCGCCGGTGCAGACCACCGCGTGGCTGGGCATCCACTCGGGAGTGCTGTTCGTGGGCGTGCAGGCTGATGAGCCCGACGTGGGCGGGATCGTCGCCGAAGTCACTGAGGACGGCGGCCCGGCGTGGAACGACGACTGCATTGAGCTGTTCATCGACGGCAACCTCGACCTCACGACCAGCCGCCAGCTCGTCATCAACGCGGCGGGCGCGGTGACGCTCATCGACCACGGCGGCGGCGCCTGGGACGCCCCGGTCGCCCGCGCCGTCTCCATCGGCGAGGACGCCTGGTTCGCCGAGTTCTCGGTGCCGCTGTCGGCGCTGGGCCTGACCGGTACCGAGTTCGGCCTGAACATCTGCCGCGAGCGGCGCGCGGGCGGCGGTACGGAGCTGTCGTGTTGGTCACCCACCGGTGGCGGCTTCCACCAGCCGGGCAAATTCGGCCTTGCCGGCCTGCCCGGTGGCTGGCTGCGCGGCTTCGCAGTCGGGACGGGGATGCTCGGGCGCAACGAGCTGACCGCGGCGATCCAGAACCCCGACCAGCACCCGTGCAGCCTGCGCGTGCGCCTCACCTGGTGGCAGGGCGACAGCATCGCCCTCGAGCGCACGGCCGGGCCCTTCACCCTCGGTCCGGGAGCGTCGCGCGAGATGACCATCGCCTACACGATCGAACGCGCCGACGCGCCCGTCGAGCTTGAGCTGGCGGTGCTCGACGAGCGGGGCCGCGCGCTCGCCACGCACGAGGTGGTGCAGGCGGTCAGGCCGGTGCTGCACGCACAGGTCGGCCGCTCCGTGCTGGTGCCCGGCGAGACGCGGTTGTTCGCGCGCGCCCTGCTGAGTCTGAACGACGACATGCTGGCCCGCAGCCGGCTCGTGCTGGCGCTGTTCCGGCAGCCGGGGATGTCGCTGGTGGCGCGCAGCGAGTTCGCGCCCCCGCACGGCCGGTCCATGCGCGCCGAGCTGACGCTGCCGCGGCTCGAGCCGGGCGAGTACTCGCTGCACGTGGTGCTCAAGACGGGCGAGGGCGACGCCGCCCGCCGCATCGCCGAGGAGAAGTCGATCCTGCATGTGCTGGCGCCGGTCGAGTAGCGCGATCGGGCTCATGGCCGTCGTGCTCGCCTGCGCGACGGCGCCATCGGCTCACGCCCGGCACCTGCTGGTGCCGATGGATGACGCGCAGACCGACCACCTGCGCGCCTACGGGCTCACCTGGTGGTGCCTCGACGAGCCGCGCGCCTACGAGTGCCAGTGGCTGCTCAACTACCGCGCGGGCAGCTTCCTGTTGCCCGATCTGCCGGACGTGCGCATGCGGGCGGAGGAGCTGGGGGTGTCGTTCGAAGCCGTCTCGGAGGCCGACCTGGCGGAGATCGACGCGGTCATCGAGCGCTCGAACATGCAGCGCCTGCACCTGACCAGGGCGCCGAGGATCGCCGTGTACACGCCGGCGTACACCGAGCCCTGGGACGACGCGGTAACGCTGGCGCTGACCTACGCGCAGATTGATTACGACGCGGTGTGGGACCGCGAAGTGCTGCGCGGCGGCCTGGAGGAATACGACTGGCTGCACCTGCACCACGAGGACTTCACGGGCAACTACGGCCGCTTCTTCTCGACCTTCGCCGACGCGCCCTGGTACCGCCGCCAGGTGATCGAATCGCGCGCCGCCGCCGAGGAGCTGGGATTCGCGAGCGTGCAGGCATGCAAACAGGCGGTCGCGGCCACCATCGCCGCCTGGGTCGCTGAGGGCGGCTTTCTGTTCGCGATGTGCTCGGCCGCCGACACGCTCGACATCGCCCTGGCCGCGCAGGGCCTTGACATCGTCCCGGCGCCCATCGACGGCACTCCCGTGGACCCCGACGCCCAGCAGCGCCTCGACTTCACCGCCACCCTGGCCTTCCGCGACTTCCACCTCACCACCGACCCGCTGTCCCCCGAGGTGGCCGACATCGACGTCTCGCCCTCGCAGAGCGCCGTGATCTCCCAGGGCGAGGTGTTCGACCTGTTCGAGTTCTCAGCGCGTCAGGATCCGGTGCCGACCATGCTCACCCAGTGCCATGTCGGCCAGGTGGCCGACTTCCTCGGCCAGACCACCTCGTTCCGGCGTGAGTGCCTGCGCGACCGCGTCGTGGTGCTGGGCGATTTCCCCGGCCAGGGGCGCGTGAAATACATCCACGGCGGCTACCTTCAGGGAACCTTCACCTTTCTGGGCGGGCACGACCCGGAGGACTACGCGCACATCATCGGTGAGGACCCCACCGACCTGTCGCTGCACCGCCACTCCCCCGGCTATCGGCTGATTCTCAACAACATCCTCTTCCCCGCCGCGAAGACGCGGGAGCGCAAGACCTGACGCGCGGGGACTCGCGCAGTCGCAGAGGTGGCGCGGCGCACCTCGGAGAAGTAGTGCCCGTCGAGTCGGCCCATCGCCGCTGCAGTGCCATCTTGTGGCGTCAGGCGGGCGTTCGGGCCGCTGAGGGCCGGTGTAGTTCTTGACTTCGCGGCGCATATGTGCTACCGTCGGCACGAATTGGAGTAGGCCCGCCGGCCTGGCGGTGGGGAGCACTCGCACCGGCTGGTATCGTGTCTGCGTTTCCTTGGGGCAGGCGCGCTGCCGGCTGGGAATCGAACCAACGCCTGCACAATCAACCGCATCCGGCCTTGTGTTGGTGCAGGGAGGGTACACGCATGGAGAGGCTTGGCTCACTGTTGTGGAGCGGCGTGACGTTGCTGGCGTTGCTCGGCATGCTCTCGTCCATCGCCGGCCCGGCTCTCGCAGGCCCCGTCGTTCGGATCACCGAGCCCGCGCACGGCCAGGTTGTGGAGGGCCAGATCCTGATCAACGTGGCCTACCGGACCGACTCCAGCCAGCCCATCACCCGGCTCGAGCTGCTGATCGACGATGCCGTCGTGCGCCAGTATGCCCTGGCGGCGCCACGGCTTGAGGGCTCGCAGTCCTTCACGTGGGACTTCACCAGCGCAGCGGGCAGCCGGCACAGCATCAGCGCCCGCGCGATCGATGCCGCCGGCGAAGTCGGCTCGGCCACCATCAACGTGACCGTCACCGGCGCCACCACTGTGGGCGCGAGCGGTCAGGACCGCATTCCTCCCGTCATCAACATCTACTACCCCGCGCAGGGCGCTGAGCTGTCCGGAGAAGTCGAGATCAAGGCCGATGCCACCGACAACGTCGGTGTGCGCTACGTCTTCTTCTACATCGACGGCAAGCTGCATAAGATGATCATGAATGCCCCGCCCTTCGTGGACCTGTGGGACACCGCCCGGGTCGCCGATGGCCCGCACGTGTTGCAGGCGCGCGCGATGGACGAGGCTGAGAACGCCAGCTCCTCTGCCGAGGTCACGGTGTTCGTACGCAACCACGACATGACCACCGCTCAGCCCGCGGCGCTGGCGCCGGACGCCGGCCCAGCGGTGGCGCCGCCCGCCGTCGGCACCGGCCAGCCCACCGTCATCGAGAGCCAGTTCGCGACGGTTCAGGACGAGCGGCCGACACTGATGGCCGACGGCGGCTCGGCTGATGATGCGCAGGCCGCACGCGTAGGTTATGTGCCGGCCATCACCGGTGACCGCGCCGCCGCGCGCACCTCGCCGCCTCGATTGCTGGCCGCTCTGCCCGCGCCGACCGAGGTCCCGTCGCCCGGCGCCACCATCGATGACAGCGTGGCCGCCATCGACTCGCTCACAACCACCGACACCCCGCTCGCCGGCCCGCAGCTTGCCGCCGCCGAGTTTGAGCCGCGCGTGACCATGCCGCGCCTGCTCCCCGCTGAGAGCATGCACATCGTGACGCCGCTGCCTGAGGGCGCCACCGTAGACCGGCCCTGCGGCCCGCAGCTTGCGTCGGCCGAACTGCCGCAGCGCACAACCAGCCCGCGCACCGCCATCGCCGCCGCGCCCAGCATCGCCACGGTTGTGGCGCCCGGGGCCACGCCGGCGGCGTTGCAGCCGTCGCTGCAGGTCACGCCTGACCCGGCCGCGCCCATCCGCACCACGGTTCCGGTCCGCAGCCTGGTGCCCGCCGAGACCCTGACGCTGGATACCGGCGAGCTGGACAACGTGGTCGCCCCGCCGGCGGTGCGTGATGACATCTCCGGCACCACTCGCATCGCGGTGTTGCCCGAGCGCGCCACTCGGGCCGCCATCCCGGCGGATGGCCGCATGACCCGGCCCGGCGACCCGCTGGTCGCCCCGGTCGCGGCGATGTCCTTCGAGGACGTTCAGGTGCTCTTCGACAACGAGACCCTGGCGCTGCTCACCGGCCCCGAGGTGCGTGACGGCATCTCACTCGCGCCGCTGCGCGAGATCTTCGAGCACTCCGACGGCGTCCTCTACTGGTACCCGGTCGAGAAGCGTGTGCGCGCCGTGCGGCCCGGTACCGAGCTGGCCATCCAGATCGGCGATCCGGCCGTCCGGGTCAACGACGAGGTCCGCACACTCGAGATCGCGCCGTACATCAAGCAAGGTCGCACCATGGTGCCGCTGCAGTTCATTGCGGATACCCTGAACGTGACCATCACCTTCAATGCCGAAACCGGCCAGATCTGCCTGACGAGCAACGAGTTCTAGCGGGGCCGGCCGCCCGGACGCGGCCGCCTGTTGTCTCTCAGCCAGCCCCAGGGCCACGCGCATGGGGCTGGTTCTGTAACCGGCGGCCGCCTGTCGGGCCGCGCCGGCCAACCGCTTTGTGAAAGGCTGCCATCATGTCACAGAACACCATGCTTCAGGTCAACGAACACGGGCATCTTGTCGTTGGCGGCTGCGACGTCGTCGAACTCGCGCACAAGCACGGCACCCCCCTGTACCTCTACGACGAACAGCGCATCCGCGACCGCTGCCGCGAGTATATCGGTGAGTTCTCCAGCCGCTACCCCAGCGTCGAGATCGCCTACGCCGGCAAGGCGGCGCTTACCCTCGGTCTGTGCCGCATCATGCACCAGGAAGGCATGGGCCTTGATGTCGCCTCCGCCGGCGAGCTGTACACGGCGCTGCAGGCGGGCTTCCCGCCCGAGCGCATCAAGATGCACGGGAACTACAAGTCGAACCTCGAATACCGCATGGCGCTGGAGGCGGGCGTGGGACGCATCGTAGTGGACAGCCTGATCGAGCTGCGCCAGCTCGACTGCTGGGCCCGCAAGCTCGGCCGCATCGCCGACATCCTGATCCGCGTGCGCCCGGGGATCGACACCCACACCCACGAGCTGATCCAGACCGGCCAGGTGGACAGCAAGTTCGGCCTGGGCATCTACGGCGGCGAGGCCCAGAGGGCGGTCGAGATGGCGCTGGCCATGGAGGGCCTGCGCCTGCGCGGCCTGCACTGTCACGTCGGCAGCCAGCTTCTCGAGACGGAGGTCTACGAGCGCACCATCGATCACATGGTCGAGTTCATCGCCGCCGCCCGCGACGACCTGGGCCTTGCGTGCGAGGACCTCGACCTCGGCGGCGGCCTGGGCATCCGCTACACGGAGAAAGATGATCCCCCCACCATCGCGGACCTGGCCGATACCATCTGCCCGCACCTGTTGCGCACCCTTGACGAGGCCGGGCTGGCATACCCGCGGCTGATTCTCGAGCCCGGGCGCTCCATCGTGGGTGAGGCGGGCGTGACCATCTACACCATCGGCGTGGTCAAGGACATCCCCGATCTGCGCACCTACATCGCGGTCGATGGCGGCCTGTCGGACAACCCGCGTCCGGCCCTGTACGATGCGGTCTACGAGGCGGTCATCGCCAACCGCGCAAGCGACGAGCCGCACACCTGGGTACGCGTTGCCGGCAAGCATTGCGAGACCGATACGCTGATCGAGGACACTGTCGTGGCGAACCCCGAACCGGGCGATCTGCTCGCAGTGTTCGCCACCGGCGCCTACAACTACGCGATGGCTTCGAACTACAATCGCTTCACGCGCCCTGCGGTGGTGTTGTGCTGCGACGGGCGCGATGAGGTACTGGTCGAGCGCGAGACACTCGACGACGTGGTGGCGCATGACCGTGTGCCCGCGCACCTGGCCGTCGAAGAACCGGCGCGCGAACTATGCGCCCGACAGGGGTGAGGCAGACTGCGCCTCTACGGCTCGTCCGGCAACGACGTGGAGGCCCTGCTGCGCCGGATCGGTGAGGTCGCGGCCACGGCCGGCGCGCGTGCGTGGCTGGTCGGTGGACCGGTGCGCGACCTGCTCCTGGGCGGGGTGTCGCCCGATCTTGACATCGCGGTCGAGGGCCCTGTCGAGGCCGTTGCGGAGGCCCTGGCTGAGCGCCTGGGCGGCCGCGTGCACAAGACCACCGCGTTCCTGACGGCCACGGTGGTTCTCGCCGACGGCCCGGAGATCGACGTGGCGCACGCACGCACCGAGACCTACCCGGAGCCCGGCGCGCTGCCGGTAGTGGCGGCGGCCCGCATTGAGGACGATCTGCGCCGGCGCGACTTCACGGTCAACGCCATGGCGCTGGCGCTCGAGCCGGGCGAGTTCGGCAATCTGCTCGACCCGCACGGCGGGAGGGCCGACCTGCGGGCGCGGCTGCTGCGTGTGCTGCACGATGCCAGTTTCGAAGATGACCCGACGCGCCTGTTGCGCGCGGCGCGGTTCCGGCTGCGGCTGGGCTTCGAGCTGGAGGAGCACACCCGTGAGCTGTTGAACCGAGCGGTGGCCGAGCGCCGGCCCGCGGCGTTGTCGGGAGCACGCCTGCGCAATGAGTTGCGACTGCTCTTCACTCAGGCGCCCAGCGAAGCGCTGGCGGGTCTGCAGGCGCTCGGGCTGATGGTCGCCATGGGGCTGCAGCCCGCGTCCGACCGTGCCCTTGAGGCGAGTGCGCGCGTCGGCGAAGCGATGACGGCGCTCGGCCTTGCGGCCGACGATGTGCGCCCGATTGCACTTGGCCTGGGCCTGCATGCGGCGTTTGCGGACGATGATCCGGCCATGCTCGGGGAACGGTTGATGCTGGACGCCGGTGAGCGCGCCGACCTGAGCCGCGCCGCCGCTCTGGCCGCCGAGCCGCCGCCAGCGCTACGCGCGGACGGGCCGGATGGGGAGTTGTTCCTTGCGCTGGAGGGCACACCGGCGACCGCCGCGGCGGTGTGCTGGACGGTCCTGGACGAAGCGGGACGGCGGCGGCTCGAGCGTTACTGGCAGGACCTGCGCGGGGCCGCGGCCGACATCGGCGGCGCGGACCTGAAGGCGGCCGGCCACCAGCCCGGCCCGGGGTTCGGAGACGCGCTGCGGGCCGCGCTGATGGCGAAGCTGGACCGGGGAGCCGATCGCGCCGAGCAACTGAAGATCGCGCTCGCCGTGCTGGACGCGGAGACGCCGGGCGCCACGACGTAGACCGGGGACGCCATGATCTATGTGCTGACATCCGGGCAGGATCTGCGCACGATGCTGCCTTTCATCCTGAGCTGGTTCGTCGCCATCACGGTCGCGCTGACCGTGCACGAGTTCGCGCATGCCAAGCGCGCGGACATCGCCGGCGACGGCACGCCGCGGGCACACGGGCGGGTGTCGCTTAACCCGCTCGATCACTATGACCCGATCGGCACCACCATGATCCTGCTCTTCGGCATGGGCTGGGGCAAGCCGGTGCCGGTCAATCCGCTCAACTTCCGGCACCCGCGCCGGGACTCGATCGCGGTCGCGGCCTGGGGCGCCGGGGCGAACATCATCACGGCGGTCATCGCCGGGCTGCCCATCCGCTTCGGCATCGCCGGCGACTACGCCATGCCGCTGGGCATCATTGTCGGCATCAACCTGCTGCTGGCGTTCTTCAACCTGCTGCCGGTGGGCCCGCTGGATGGCGCGGCGGTGGTGATCGGACTGCTGCCGGTGCAGACCGCCCGGCGGTTCGCTGAGTTCTCCCAGCGATGGGGCATGATTCTGCTGGTGCTGATCATCATGACGCCGCTGGCCGACGTCCTCATCCGGCTGCCGGTCCATGTTCTCGGCTCCGTCATCACCGGACACTCACTGCCGTTCTGAGCTGGAGTGATCATATTGGGCAAGAAAGGGCGCATTCTCAGCGGACATCGGCCTACCGGCCTGCTGCACATAGGACACTACGAGGGCACGCTGCGCAACTGGGCGGCGTTGCAGGATGATTACGACTGCTTCTTCGAGATCGCCGACTGGCACGCGCTGACCACCGGCTACGACGAGACTGCGACCATGCCCGAGCGCATCGAACAGATCGCGATTGACTGGATGGCCGCGGGGCTGGATCCCGAACGCAGCACGCTCTTCGTGCAATCCGATGTGCCCGAGCACGCGGAGCTGTTCCTGCTGTTGGGGATGGTCACGCCGGTGTCGTGGCTCGAGCGCTGCCCGACATACAAGGATCAGATCGCCAACCTGCGCGACATCGATGGCGCGGGCCCGGGCTTCGGGCTGCTCGGCTACCCGGTGCTGCAGGCCGCCGACATAATCATGTACAAGGCCGACGTGGTACCGGTCGGCGAGGACCAGCTCCCGCATCTGGAACTCACGCGTGAGATCGTGCGGCGTTTCAACAACTTCTTCGGTGGCATCTTCCCCGAGCCTGAAGCGCTGCTGTCGGACTTCGCCGCGGTGCCCGGCACCGACGGCCGCAAGATGAGTAAGTCCTACGACAACGCCATCAACCTCGCGGACTCCGTGGATGAGGTCGCGAGGAAGATGAAGTCGATGTTCACCGACCCGGAGAAGCTGCGGATGGGCGATCCCGGCCACCCCGACCGCTGTCCGGTGTTCGTCTACCAGCGCATGTACAACACCCCGGCGCGCGTGGAGGAGATCAAGGCGCAGTGCGAGGCCGGTGAGTTGGGCTGCGTCAGGTGCAAGTTGGAGGCGAGCGAGCGACTGCTTGAGGCGGTCGGGCCGGTGATGCAACGCCGCGCGGAGCTGGCCGCCGACCTGGGTTACGTGCATGAGGTCCTGCGCGATGGCGCCGAGAGGGCGCGGGCGGTGGCGGCCGACACGATGGCCGAGGTGCGCTCGGCGATGAGCCTCGACTCGACGGGCTGAGGAGGGTCCAACGATGAAGGCGGTGCTGCTGTGCGCCGGCGCCGGAACGCGCCTGCGCCCGCTGACCTTCTGCCGACCCAAGCATCTGTTGCCTGTGGGCGGGCGTGCCGTGCTCGACTGGGTGCTCAGCGACCTCGCCGACGCCGGCGTGGACGAGGCCGTCATGGTGGTCGGCTGTGAGAGCAGCCAACTGCGTGCCTTCGTGGGCGACGGCTCGCGCTGGGGCATGACCGCCGCCTACGCAGTGCAGGAGCGGCCCCTGGGGCTGGCCCACGCACTCGCCTGCGCCCGGCACCTGCTCGACGACCAGCGCTTCCTGATGTACCTGGGAGACGACCTGCTCGACCGCGGCGTGGTCGTGGACTTCGCGGGCGGATTCATGGCGTCGGAGGCCGATGCCTCGCTGGTGGTCAAGCCCGTCGAGGACCCGCGCACCTTCGGGGTGGTGGTCATGGAGGACGGCTGCGTGACGCGGCTGGTGGAGAAGCCGCAGCAGCCGCCCAGCGACCTGGCCATCGTAGGTGTCTACGGCTTCGGCCCGACCATCTGGGAGGCCGTGGACAACATCAAGCCGTCGGCTCGGGGCGAGTTGGAGATCACCGACGCCATCGACTATCTGGTGCGCGCGGGGCATACTGTGCACTGTCACATCACCGATGGCTTCTGGGCCGACGCCGGCTCGCCGGATACCTTGCTGTCGGCCAACCGGTACTTCCTCGACCTGCTCGACCGGCGCATCGAGGGCGAGATAGATGGTGCGTCGAGCCTTGAGGGCGATGTGCAGATCGGGGCGGGCACACGCGTCGTGCGCTCGCAGATCATCGGCCCGTGCCTGATCGGCCCGGACTGTGTCATCGAGGACTGCGTGATCGGCGCGCACACCGCGCTGGGCGCCGAATGTGTGCTGCGCGCGACCGCCGTGGCCGACAGCGTCATCGACGACGGCTGCCGCATCGAGCAAGTCCGCCCGGGCCTGCAGCGATCGATCCTGGGGCCGGGGGCGACGTTGGTCGATCTGACGGCCCCGGCCCCGTTGTGGGTGCTGGCCGCCGACGAGAGCATCACCGCGCCTCACAAGGAGCGTGGCTGAGCTGCCTGTGCGCGACCTGGCGGCGCAGTTCGAGCGCTTCCGCGGCTACCCGGTGAAGATCGAGATCTTCGAGGGGCCGCTGGACCTGCTGCTGCACCTGGTGCGGCGCGAGGAGGTCGAGGCGTCGGAGGTAGACATCGTCCGCATCACCGATCAGTTCCTGCAATACCTGCGGACGATGCAGCAGATCAACATCGACGTGGCGTCTGCCTTCATCGTCATGGCGGCGACGCTGCTGCTCCTGAAATCGCGGGCGCTGCTGCCGCGGGAGGAGCCGGCCGAGGACGAGGCGATCGAGGACGAGGACCCCGCCGTCGAGCTGGCGCGGCGCCTGGCGGAGTACCGCACATACAAGGAGGCCGCCGAGATCCTCGCCGAGGCGCAGGAGGCGCGCAAGCAGATCTACCTGCGGCCCCTGAGCGCCGACGACGCCGTCGGCGCGGGCGTCGTGCCGCTCGAAGACGTCTCAGTCTTCGACATGGTGGCCGCGGTGCACGAGATGCTGCGTCGCGCCCAGGAGCCGCCGCCGCACACCCCCGAGCGCGAGGAGATTACGGTGGGCGAGCGCATCAATCAGCTCATCAGTGAGTTCCGTCTGCGGCGCCGGCGGGAAGTGTTCTTCGACGAGTTGGTGCCCGACGGCGCTACGCGTGTGTTCATCGTTGTGACCTTCCTGGCGGTGCTGGAGATGATCCGCCGTGGTGAGCTGCATGTCTCTCAGCAGCAGCCGCGCGGCCGCATCCAGCTCAAGCTGATGGAGACGGAGGCGGCAAAGCAGACGTGATCGACGAGCGCGATGAGAAGATGCGGGCCCTGGAGGCGGTGCTCTTCGCAGCCGACGGGCCGCTCAATCAGGAGCGCATCGCCCTGGTGCTGGACTTGCCGGTCGAAGACATCGACGCACTGATCGAGGACCTGGCGCAGGCGATGGCCGACTCGGCCCTGCAGGTCGTGCAGCTTGCGGGCGGCTATCAGCTCGCCACGCGCCCGCGCTTTGCGGGCTACGTGCAGCGCCTGCGGGAGCCCGAGCCCGAGCGACTGTCGGCGCAGGCGTTGGAGACGTTGGCGATCATCGCCTACCTGCAGCCCATCACCCGGCCCGAGATCGACGAGATCCGCGGCGTTAACTCCACCGGCGCAGTCAACGGGCTGCTGGAGAAGGGCCTGGTGGCCATCGCCGGACGCAAGGAGGCGCCGGGCCGGCCCTTCCTGCTGGTCACCACCGCTCACTTCCTGTCTACCTTCGGCCTCAATGAACTCTCGGAGCTGCCTGAACTCTCGCCCGTAGATGCGGACTTCCGCGAGCAACTGCGCGAGCTGGTAGGGCAGTCTGACGACGACGTAGCCGATCAGGAGGACGCTGCCGACGATCTCAGCGACGCGGACAGCGAGACCGCCGCTGAGACCGATGCATCAGACTGAGGGAGCGGTCTCACTGTGTCACAACACAGGACTCGCGTGATCGCTATCATCTCCGCGCTCAGCCTGGCGGCGCTGCTGCTGGCCGGGGCGTGCGTGGGCGCCTCGGCATCGTCGGCGGAGGCGGGGACTGCGCCGGATGTGCCGCCGCCGCAGCTTCAGTGCACCGCCGCCATCCTCATCGATCCGGAGACGCGTCAGGTCCTGCACGAACTCAACGCCGACGCGCGACTGCCGGTCGCCAGCCTGACCAAGATGATGACGGCGCTACTGGTGGCCGAGAGTGGCGACCTCGACCGGATGGTCACGGTGAGCGCCCGGGCGGCGGCGGTGGGGGAGACCTCGATGCACCTTGTCGCCGGTGAGCGGATCAAGCTGCACGATCTGCTGCTGGGCGCACTGCTGCCCTCGGCCAACGATGCCGCCGCAGCCTGCGCTGAAGCTGTGAGCGGCTCGATCGGCGCCTTCATCGACCTGATGAACCAACGTGCGGTGGAGCTGGGGATGAACAATACGAACTTCCGCAACCCGCACGGGCTGCACGAGGAGGGCCACGTGTCCAGCGCGCGCGACATGGCGACGCTGGCCGTGCAGGTGATGGGGCGCGCCGAGCTGCGCCCGATCGTGCGCAGGAAGCGGGCGACCGTCCCCTGGCCCGGTCATGAGGGCGATCGCGTGCTGGTCAACCGCAACCAACTCCTCGCGCGCTGGGAGGCCTGCGACGGCATCAAGACCGGGTACACCCGGCAGGCGGGGCGCTGCCTGGCGGCCAGCGCGTTTGTCGATGGCTGGCGCCTGATCTGCGTAGTACTGGGCTCCAAGGACGCATGGACCGACGCGCAGATGCTCCTGCAGTGGGGCTTTGACTCGTACTACAAGGTCGCGCTGGTCTCGACCGATGTGGACCGGGCGACCATCGAGGTGCGCGGCGGCGCGGTGGACACCGTGCAGGCGCGGCCTGCCGAAGACGTCATCGCGGTGCTGCCGCGCACCTGCCGGCCGGAGCCGCCGGCGCTGCTCGATACGGTCACCGAGGCGCCGGTGCACGCCGGTGACACAGTGGGACGGCTCGCGGTGATCATGCCCGACGGCAGCACACGTGCGGTGGACCTGCGGGCGCTTGAGGATGTGCCGCTCTCCCCGTGGGCGATGATACTGCGCGAGCGGTGGACGTTGGGCGCGCTGGCCACGGTACTGGCGTTGGCCGTGGGGGTGTTGGCGCATGGAGCGGTTGCAGAAGCTGTTGGCGCGCGCCGGCGTCGGTAGCCGCCGCGCCTGTGAGGAGTTGATCGCCGCCGGCCGGGTCAGCGTCAACGGCCGGGTGATCACCAAGCTGGGCTCCAGGGCGCGACCTGAGGACGACATCCGCGTCGATGGCCGGCCGATCAAGCTGTCCACGGAATACGTCTACCTCATGCTCAACAAGCCGCCGGGCTACGTCACCACGCGCAACGACCCCCGGGGGCGGCGGACCGTCATGGACCTGGTGCCCGAGACTGAGCGCGGCCGCGTCTTCCCTGTGGGCCGACTTGACCGCGACACCACCGGTCTGCTGCTGCTCACCGACGACGGCGACCTCGCCCAGCGCCTCACCCATCCCGGCCATCACGTGCCCAAGGAGTATCTGGCCGATGTCGAGGGCACACCTCCGGAGAGCAGGCTGCGAGCGTTACGCTCCGGCATCGAGCTGGACGACGGGCCGACGCAGCCCGCCGAGGTGATCCTCATCGCGACCGGCGGGGGCGAGAGCCGCCTGCGCATCATCATCACCGAGGGCCGC
>CAZTZN010000019.1:0-38355 GCA_964617715.1 uncultured Armatimonadia bacterium
TTGAGGCTGGTGGCGCCCAGCGCCGACAGTACCGCCACCACCAGCAGCGCCCAGATGGCGGCCGGCGGGCACACGACATCGCCCCACCGGCGCTCAAGCAGCACCGAGAGCAGCCACAGGCGGAACACCAGCGCCGCGAACAGGTCCGCGTAGAGGATGAACGGACCGTCCTTGGGGTGCAGCGCATAGGAGAACTGGTTGGCCGAGACCAGTATCAGCGCCAGCACCAGCGGCCAGCTCAGGTCGCGCAGTCTGCGGCCGATTGACCGGTGGGGCTCGGCAAAAGCCACGTCAGCTCATCCCCCCCAGATTGCGCGCGACCGCCGCGAGCAGCGCTGCGCCGACATAGATCTGCGCTACGCCGCCGAACCCCCGGACGTCCGACATCACCAGGCAACCCGCCATCAGCACACTGAACGACAACACGCGGAAGCTGAGCACCGCCATGCCGCTGGCCGCGGACAGGTCGTAGAGGTTGTGCAGGCCCAGCCACATGACGCCCCCCAGCACCAGCAGCAACGCCGCCGCGACGATGATCGCGCCCACAAACGGCGTGCGCGCGAGGCGCGCGCGCCCGGCGATCCCGGCCTGCATGAGCGCGAACAGCGCCACGATGACCACGCCCAGGTGCGCCACGCCGGGCTCGAGCATCCCCAGCGGCCCCGCGCCCAGGCCCGTGAAGCCGGGCAGCGCAGTGAGCTGCGGGTCGTAGGCCATGTGCAGCGCGGCGGCCGCTCCCAGCGCCAGCAGCGACCGGACGGCGAGCGCCGCAGCACGCCCGGTGAGTCCGATCACCCCCGCCGTGAGCGTTGCCAGGCCGATCAGCGTGAAGCCGGCCCACTGGCCGCGGTTGAACCAGCCCTCGGGCTGCAGAGTCCAGAGCGCCGAGAACGCGACCAGCAACAGGCCGAGATGCGCGCCCACTGCGGGCCACCACACGGACGACGCGGCGTCGGATTCGGGCACCTGCTCGGCGATCGCCATGGTTCACCTCAAGCCGCGGCCGGGGCTCTCGGGCCCAGGGCCGCGGCAGCGATGGCCGGGGCGTTGACGGACAGAGGACAGCTTGCGGCAATCCCCGCCAGACCAAGGTATTAGAAAACCGTGCGGGCCAGAAGTTCCGCGGCGGCGCACTCCTGCGTCCGCAGGCCGAACCGTCGCCCGAATGCCACGATGAGGGCGTACGTCATCTCGCGTCGCGAGGCAGCCGCCGGCTGCAGGTCCGCCAGCGACACGATCTGCTCGGGTGCCAGCCCGCACGGGTTGACCAGACGCCACAGCGCCGGGTCACACCGCACATTCACGCACAGGCCATGATAGGTTACCCAGCCGCGTACCGCAACCCCGATGCTGGCGACCTTGCGTCCGCCTACCCACACGCCCGTGTGCCCCTCGACGCGTCCGGCCGCGCAGCCCAGCTCGGCGAGTGCGTCAATGATGGTGTCCTCGAGGGTGCGCAGGTACCAGTGCAGGTCGGTGCGATGCCCGCGCAGATCGAAGATCGGGTAGGCCACCACCTGGCCGGGACAGTGCACGGTGGCCTGGCCGCCGCGGCTCACGCGATACGCCGGGACGCCCGCCGCCCGCGCCGCGGCCAGCTCGGCGTCGGCCTGCTCCGAGCCGGCGCCGACGGTGACCACCGCATCGTGCTCGCAGAGCAGCAGGCGGTCGGGCGCCTCGCCCGCCCGGCGCTGCGCGACCAGGCGCTGCTGCAGGCGCTCGGCCCGCGCGTAGTCGATGCGCCCCAGGTCGAAGACCTGACAGAGCGACGCGCTCATGCCCGCCGATCCTCCACCAGTCGTTCGTAGAGCGCCGCCAGGGTCGTGAGCATGCGTTCGCGCGAGTGCTCGCGCATAACCAGGTCGCGCCCGGCCTGCGCCATCGAAGCCGACATGCCCTCCTCGTCAAGCGCCGCGATGATGGCGCGCGCCAGGTCCTCCGGCGAGTCGGGCTCGGCCAACCAGCCGGTGCGCCCGGGCTCGATGACATCGATGATGCCCGGGATGGCGCTGCCCACGACGGGCACGCCCACGGCCATCGCCTCGATCAGCGCGTAGGGCATGCCTTCCCAGCGCGAGGGCAGGACGAAGAGGTCGAGGGCGTCGAGGATGCGTGGAACATCATCGCGCCGGCCCAGGAACACCATGCGCCGGCCCAGGCCTCGGGCGGCGGCATGCGCCCTGAGTTCCTCCTCCAGCGGCCCCGAGCCGACGATCACGAAGGTAGTGTGCGGCATCTGCTCAAGCACCAACGGGGCGGCGGCGATGAGCAGATCGTGAGATTTCTGCTCGACCAGGGCGCCCACGCTGCCGACCAGCCGATGGCGCTCGGGCAGGCCCAGCTCCTCGCGCACGCGGTGGCCCTCGCCGCGCGGCCGGAAGACGCGCAGATCCACGCCGGTGCGCACCACCGCGGCTCTCCACGGGGGCACGATGCGGTGGCGCACCGCCAGCTCGCGCTCGCTGTCGCAGGTGCACACCAGCAGGTCGGTGATGCGCCCGGCCAGGCGCTCAAGCACGCGGAACAGCCAGCGCCGCGAAGGACTCATCGCCATCGTGAACGCGAAGGCGTGCGGGGAGTACACGCGCGCGGCGGGGCTCTTCGCCTGCCACGCCGCCACGCGGGCCAGCATGCCGGCCTTCGAGCTGTGCGCGTGGATGATGTCGCAGGGGTGCTCGCGGAAGAACTCCCGCAGCTCGCGCAGGGCCCGCAGGTCACTTCGCAACGACACCTCGCGGACCATCGGCACGACCATGACCACCACCCCCGCGGCCTCAAGCGCCTCGACATCGCGCACGAACTGCGGGTCACGCTCGAGCGAGACGATGGCGGTCTGCGCAAAGCGCTCGGCGGGCAGCCCCAGGCACACGTCGAGCAGATACTGGCGCGTACCCCCTGCGGTCGCTTCGAGAACATGGACGATGGTGATCCGGCCGTCGGCGTCGGGCATGGCTCAGCGTCTCCCCAACCGGCCGGCGATCTTGCGGCGCAGGTAGCCCGTGACCTGGCCGACCTCTTCGATGCGCAGCAGCGCCGCGGCGGTCAGGTAGGTCACGGCGCCCGCGCCCGTGCAGATGGCGAGGAAGACCGCACGCTGGATGCGGCCCGCGTCCACGATCATGCCGCCCAGCGCATTTGACACGAAGGTCAGCACCACCACCATGACGGCCGTCGCGACGACCAGACGCGCCACGAAGGATGCGATCTCGCCGCTGCTGATGGCCTCCAGCCGCCGGCGCAGCATGGCATAGAGCACGATGACCTTGATGCCCTTGGAGGCGGTGAGGGCCAGCGCGATGATACCGACGTTGCGCTTGAGCACGTGCACGCCAAACCAGGCGATGAGCACGTGCAACCCCGCCGCGACCGCCCCCACGTAGTTGGGCGTGGCGGTGTCGCCGAGAGCGAAGTACCACTTGTCCACGCTGCTCTCCACCGCGAAGAACGGGATGCCGGCCGCATAGGGGATGAGCGCGCGCTGCACCACGAACGAGTCCTCGACGGTGAACGCGCCCTTGCCCATGTAAAGGAACTGGATCGCGGGCACAGACAGCACTATCAGTCCGGCGGCCATGGGCACGAAGAGAAAGGACATCACGCGCGTCATCGACACCAGCGCGCGCGTGAACATCTCACGGTTCTCGCGTGAAGCCCACTCGGAGACGAACGGATACACGACCAGGCTGACCGCCAGGGGGAGGATGAGGATGGGGGCGTCCGAGATCTTGCGCGCGAAATCGAGCGCGGTGTAGATGCCGGCGCCGGCGTCCACGCTGAAGCGGCTGTCGAAGAAGGTGCGCGCGGACGAGGCGAGCAGGCCGACGACCACCGGCGGCATCAGCCGCACCATGCGCACCACGTCGGGGTTGCGCAGGTTCAGCGTGAGCCGGTACATGCGCAGCTTGCCCCACAGCGCCGGGAGTTGCACCAGCAGCCGCAGCGAGGCGCCGATGAGCACGCCGATGGCGGCCGCGCGCAGCGCCTGCGGGGATGCCCCCACACCCTCGCCCGGCCCCATTCCCCACGCCGCCACCAGGCCGAAGATCGTCACCGGCAGGACGATGCGCATCATGGCCTCGGCCAGCGCCGGCGCGGTGAAGCGCTTGTACGAATGCAGCGTCATCTCGACCATCACGGACATGACCAGCAGGATCATGGCCGCCCCGGAGATGCGCAGCAGGCTGACCGCCAGCGCGCTGGTGGCCGCGTCCATGCCCGGCCAGCCGAAGCCGATGATCTCAGGCGCGAAGCCCGTGGCCAGCGCCGTGATGACCAGCAGCGCGACGAATGACAGGTTGGCGGTGGTGCTGAAGAATCGCCACGCCTCGTCCTCGCGATCGCCGTCGCGGTGCTGCACGAAGATCGGCAGGTAGGTGGGCCGCAGCAGCTTCTCGGCCTTGGTGTAGACGAGGATGATGACCGAGTTGTAGACCACCTTGAAGGCGTCCAGCCCGCCCGACAGCCCCCAGTAGTCGGACATCATCGCTTCCTTGACATATCCGGCGACCTTGCCCAGGAACAGGAAAGCGCTGATCACGATGACCGCGCCGGTCATGCGCGCGCCCGCCTGCCGATCCTGCTCGACGTGTCGGTCCTGTGGGTCACTCACGCTGCACTCACCGGATGGGGACGCCGCCCGCCCACGCTCGCGCGAGCGTGCGCGATCGGGTGCAGACACCGTGCGTCCCGAGATGTCACCGCCGGCGCGCCATGACCGCCGTAAACAGATCGGCCAGTTGCGCCGCGTTCTCCCTCACATCAAAGCGGGTAACTACCGCCAGCCGTCCCTGCTCGATCACCTTCGCGCGCAGCTCCTCGTCGAAGAGCATGCGCTCCATCTGCTCGGCCAGGTCCTCGGGGTCGCCGGGCCGGGCGAGCAGGCCGGTCTCCTCGTGCTCGATCAGCTCGGGGATGGCCGACACCCGCGTGCTCACCGCCGGCACTCCCAGCGCCAGGGCTTCGAGCAGCACGTTGGGCAGCCCGTCGCGGTCACCGTCGGCGGCCACGACCGACGCCAGCACGAACATCGCCGCGCGCGGGAAGATGGTCATCAGACGCTCGTGAGGCACCGCGCCGTCGAACCGCACACACTCGCCCAGCGCCAGGCCTGTCGCCAGCCGGCGAAGGTCATCGCCGTCGGGCCCGCTGCCCACGATGCGCAGGATGAAGTCCACGCCGCGCTCGCGCAGGATCGCCGCCGCGCGCAGCAGAATCGGGAAGCCCTTCTTCTCCACCAGCCGGCCCACCGACAGAATCATCGGCGGCCCGTCACCGGGCTCCGCATGCGGCGGTGGCATCAGCTCCACCACGTCCACGCCGTGGTAGATGAGGTTGAGCCGTCCACCCGCCGACATGGGGTACTGCCGGCGCAGGTGCTCGAGGCCGGCCGCGCTGCACACGGCAACGAACTCCGCCTCGCGCAACTTGCGCTCGAGCAAGAGCGCTTCGTCGGTGAATATGTCCCGCGCATGAGCCGAGATCGAGTAGCCGGTCTCGAGGATCAGAGCCAGCAGCAGCCCGACGGTCGCCGGCATTGACGCGAAGTGCGCATGGACGTGACGCGGCCGCACGCCGCGCAACGCACAGGCGAAGAACGCCGCCGCGATCAGACTGCGCACCAGCTCCCCCGCGGCGCGCGGCCGGCGCACCGCGTTGGCGATGACAAACCACACCGCGCCCGCATAGCCGAAGGGACGCGCAACTGCCGTGTGCACCTGGGCCAGCACAGAACTCACCGACAGCGGCGAGGGCCGGTGCACAACGTGGTCGGCCAGCGCAGCCGCGCGCTCGTGCACCACCTCGTCACCGGGCTGCAGCGCCATGATACAGATGCGCAGGCCGCGGCGCTCCAGCTCCTCGATCTCGCGCAGGATGAAGGTCTCCGACAGCGACGGGAAGCCGCCGACGACGTAGACCAGCCGCTCGCCCGTCGCCCGGTTACGCACCGGCCACCTCCGCGTAGACCGCCAGCACGCCCCGCGCGTGCCGCTCCCAGGTGTACTGCTCCGCATGTGCGCGGCCGCTGCGGCCCAGCATGGCACGCGCCTGATCATCGCCCAGCAGCCGCGTCAGCGTCTCCGCCAGGCCTCGGGCTCCCGCCGTCAGCGGCACAACCTCCGCCGCCTCGCCCGCGATCTCGGGCAGTGCGCCGCCATCGGAGACCACCGCCGGCGTTCCGCACGCCATCGCCTCCAGCGGCGTCAGCCCGAAGCCTTCGTGCAGCGAGAACTGCACCAGCAGATCGGCGCCCGTGTAAAGAGCGGCCAGCTCCTCCTGCGCGACCCAGTCGAGCCACCGGATTCGCCTCGCCTGCGGGCTGGTCCGCATGGCGCGGCAGATCGCGTCGCACTTCCAGCCGCGCTTACCCGCGATCACCAGCGCGTGCGGCACCTGCGCCGCGATCAACTCGAAGGCCGCGATGACCGCCTCGAGGTTCTTGCGTGGCTCGATGTTGCCCACGCACAGCAGGTAGCGCTCGGGCAGGCCGTGACGCTGGCGCACGCGCTCGATCTCAGCCGCAGCCGCCGGCCGAAACTGCGCACCCACGCCCAGCGGGCAGACATGCACGCGCGCGACATCCACGCCGAGCTGCTCGATGACCTCGCGCCGGGTCCATCGCGACTGCACGATGATCGCGTCCGCCCGCTCGGCGCTGCGCGTCATCACCAGGCGGTAGTGCGCCACGTTGTGCCACTGACACCACTCCGGGTGGCACAGCGTGATAGCATCGTGCACGGTGACCACCGACGGCCCGTCCCACCCCAGCGGCAGCACTGACGCCGGTCCGTGAAGTAGATGCGCGCCCGCCGCCCGCACGCGTGCCGCCGCGACCGTCTGCTCGTAGAGCACGCGCCCCGTCCGCATCTGCGTCCAGGAGGGCGTGCTCAGCACCGACATGCCCGGGCCCACCGGCAACCGCTCCTCCGCGCCCACTGCCGCCAGCAGGCTGAAGCAGAAACCCGGGGGCCGCAGGCTCGCCAGCCCCTCGAGCAGCCCGGTCACAGCGCGCTCCACGCCCGATGGCCTGCCCGCCACCACCAGGCAGTCAATCGCGACATGCAGGTCCGCCCGATGCTCCGAGGCTTCGGTCATCGCTTGCCGCGCGCCAGCGCCTCCTCGTACAGGCCCTCGGTCAGTCGCGCCATGCGCTCGGCCGAGAACACCTCATTGATGCGCCGCCGCGCCGCCGCGCCCATGCGTGCCAGGCTGCCGGGCCGCCCCAGCAGCTCGATGGCGCGCGCCGCCATCACCTCGGGATCGCCGGGCGACGCGAGGATGCCGTTCACGCCGTCCTCGATGATCTCGGCGGGGCCGCAGGCATCGGCGGCAACGCACGGCACGCCCTGGCTCATCGCCTCCATCACCGCACGCCCCAACGGCTCGTTCTCGGCCGGATGCAGCATCAGGTCCATGGCCGCCATCACCGAGGCGATGTCCTCGCGAAATCCCGTGAAGATAATGCGGTCGCCCAGGCTCAGGCCGGCCGCCAGCTCACGAAGTTCCGCGACGTAGTCCGGATGCTCAGCGAACAGATCCGCGCCGACTACCAGGAACCACGCCCGGGGGACATGGGCGATGATGCGCGCCGCCGCCTCGATGAACAGGTCCTGACGCTTCCACGGCACGAGCTGGCCCACGGTGCCGATCACGAGGGCGTCGTCGGGCAGCCCCAGCTCGTCGCGGATCTCCGCCGCCGGTCGGGTCGGGCGGAAGCGCGTGGTGTCCACTCCGTTGTATATGAGCGCGGTGCGCTCGCGGGCGGCCGGGTGGGCCTCGACCAGAGCATCGGCCACGCAGGCCGAGATCGCCGCGATGCGGGTTGCCCGCGGGATCAGCCACCGCAGCGTACGCTCGGGAGCACGCAGATCGCGCGCATGCCACACCAGCGGCAGGCGCCGGACACCCATCGCGGCGGCCAGGCCCGCGGTCAGGCTGTTGGCCGCCACCAGGTCGCACCCCAGCTCATGGGCCGCCACCTCCAGCTTGCCCGCCCAGCGCCGCAGGCGGAACGCCCCCCCCACCGCCTGCCACGGGTTGCGCGGCCGCGCCAGGCGCAACTGCGGCATGGCGCTCACCGGCACATCCAGGTTCGCCAGCTCTGCCGCCAGCGGCCCGAGCGGCACTGCGGCCGCGGCCTGGAAACGCGCGCGATCGAGGTGCCGCACCATGGTCAGCAGGCTGTTCTCAGCGCCACTGATCTCCCCCACGTGATTGACCAGCAGCACGCGCGGCACAGCCGCATCACTCACCGCTGTCGTCGCCCCCCGCACAGTAGCGTCGAGCCAGCCAGGCGAGCCCGGTCTCCATCACTTCGTCTTCCCACCCCAACGAGTAGAACGCGTGGTTGGCGCCCTCGACCACATGGTAGTTGAGTTCTCGCCCGGCCTCGCGCGACAGCTTCTCATAGTGCGCCAGCGCGCTGGGGGTGGTCGGGTCATTGCCGCCGTAGATGAACAGCACCTCGCCCGCAAAATCCACGAAGCGCCGCCGCCAGTCGATCTCGCGGTCGCTTTGCGCGCCCTCCTCGCCCGCCCCCTTGCCGCCACTTCTCAGCACCTGCATGATCATCCGCGGCTGCAGGCGCCCGGCGAAGAGCTTCGCCCAGGTCTCGCGCCTGAAGAGCTTGCTCAGGTAGGTTGCGTAGACGCTGCGGCGCTTGGCCGCATCCGCCTCGGAGCGGTCCCCTCCCACGATCGGCGCCGACCACAACACCAGCGAGTCGATGCGTTCATCCAACGCCCCCGCGCCGATGGCCACCTCGCTGCCCGAGCAGTCGCCGATCAGCGCCACTCGCGCCGCGCCGGTCTCCTCGCACACCATCGCCACCGCGGCGAGCGCGTCCTCAATCATCGTCGAGAGCGTGGTGCGGGCGGCATCGCCTTCGCTGTCACCGCGGCCCCGGAAGTCAAAGCGCAGGCAGGGGAAGCCGCGCTCGGCCGCGCGCCGCGCCATCTTGGTGAACATCTGATGCGGCCCGATGCGGTAGCCCGCCCAGCCGTGCAGAAACACCAGGGCCGCCCCGCACGGCTTGACCTCGGGCGTATGCAGCACGCCCAGCACGCGCAGCCCCTGACTCGGAAAGAACAGATGTCTCTCAGTCGCCTGGGTAACCTCACTCATGAGTCTGCGTCAGCCACTCGACGGTTGCGGTGATGGTCGGTGATGCATCGATGATGCCGATGCGCTGCCAGACCGGCTCCTGCTTCACCGCGATCGCCGTCCCACGGGCGTACGCGTCGGCCAGCCGCTGAAGCGGCTCGGTGACTGTCTCGCGCGAAGTCAGGTTCATGACCAGCACCGGCCCGGCGTACCCGCGTGGCTCCGCCAGCAGATTCTTCGCTGCGATCTGCTCGCGCAGCGTCGCGGGGACCTGGTAGCCGTCGAAATCCACGGTGCCCTCCCCCAGCGCGTGCGCCTGCGCCGCCGCGCCCTCGGTCTCCTCGCCGCCCTCATGGCGTGTCATCATGGCCTTGATCATCGAGCGGCGCAGGTTCTGCCTGATGTACGCTCCGCCATCAACCACCGGCTCCCACAGCGCCAGGCAGGCGACGTCGCCGCGCTCCTCGGCCACCTCGGCGGCCAGAGTCGCCCCCAGTCGTAGCCCGAGCAGCCCGACCGTGTCCGCCCGGGCCTGGCGCGCCGCGCATTCAAGTGCCGCCACGATATCCGCCCGCCAGTCGTTCAGGTCGAACCGCCCGAAACTGCCCGGGCTGTCGCCACAGCCGCGCATGTCGAAGCGCAGGGCGGCCCAGCCCGCCGCGGCGCAGGCGCGAGCCGCCTCGACCATCGTGCGGTGCGCGCACTTCTTCTCCTCGGCGAACGGATGGCAGAGCACCAGTGCACGGCCCGTCGGCTCGGCGGGCAGGTCCAGCACGCCATGAAGCTCTTGCCCCCCGCTGTCAACGGTTACCAGGCGCTCGTCGAGGGCGATCATGCGCTCAGCCTCGCTTCTGATCGACGAACTCCGCGAGCGAGTTGACGGTCGCGAACAGGTCCACCGTGAAGTCGTCGTCCTCGAAGGAGATGCCGAACTGCTCCTCCATCCCCACTACGATCTCGAACAGGTTTACCGAGTCGATCTCGTAGCTCTCCATCAGATTCTCATCGTCCGCGATCTGCGCGGGATCGACGTCGAGGAACAGGCGCTCCACGATCATCTCCTTGATCTGCTGCTTCAGCTCGGCATCGGCCATCCACGACACTCCTTCGCGTGAGGCTCCCCCCGCGCAAGAGCGCGGCGCAGCGAGCGCTCAGTCGATAATGGGCGGGATCCCGGTCTCCTGGATCGGGCGCGTCTGCAGCTTCAGCCACCGGCACTCCGCGTCCGGCGGCCCGTCCTCGGTCTCGAACACCCGCCGCCAGCGGCGCTTGAACTCCATCCCGTTGCGGATGGTCACGTACTTGTAGTTGACGTCCGGCGAGTTGTCGGTGGTCACGCTCTCGTAATGGTACATCTCGGCCGCCGGATCGTAGAGCACGGTCCAGCCGGCCTCGCGCGCGCGGTAGCAGAAGTCGAAGTCCTCGAACTGCGCCGGGTTGAAGACCTCGTCGAGACCGCCGATCTGTGCCGGCACCTCGGCGCGCATCAGCCAGCAGGCGCTGATCAGGCACTGCACCTCGCGGCGCACATTGTGCTCGGGGGCGTCGATGGGCTCGCCCCGGCCCAGGTACTTCACCCGCCCGGTCCGCGAGATCGCTGCGCCCGCATGCTGGATGGTCCACGGCTCGAACGGAAAGACCAGCTTCGGGCCGACGATCCCATGCGCCGGATGCTCCTCCAGCACGTCCGCCAGCGTCTTCAGCCAGCGGCGGCTGCGCACCGCGATGTCGTTGTCCATGAAGCCTGTGTACCGCCCCGACGCGACTTCGAGCCCCTGGTTGCGGGCGGTGCAGGCGCCCACGTTCGATGCGTTGCGGATCAGAGTGAATTCCACGCCGGCTTCTCGCGCTCGCCTGGCGAACTCATCCTCCAGCATCTCGACGGTGCCGTCTCGTGAGCCGTTGTCGATCACGACGATCTGTGCCGGCCGCGGATCGCCGAGCAACATGCTCTCCACGCACAGTTGCGTGTACGGGCGCTTGTCGTAGCTGACCACGATGATGCTCGCGGGCAGGATGTCTTCACTCACCTTGCGGCTCCCGTCCGATCATCAAGTCGGGCCGGAAGCCCGACCTGCGTGATGAGAACGCTCCCTGCCGGGATGACCTCAACTGCGGTGCGGCTCCCATCCGGTGCTTGTGTCGTTCGGAGGGCGCATGTTCACATGCGCCGGCCGTTTGCCGTCGCCGTTCCCGGCTACCGTTCACCGGTTCCCGCCTGCCGTCCCGCGGCCTCAGTACCTCAGCACCGCCGCCGCCGCGCGCGCGATGTCCCGCCAATCGGGTGTCGCCGCCTCCTCGAGCATGCGGCTCGCGGGCACCGGCACATCCAGCGCCGCCACCCTCATGGGCGGAGCCTCCAGCGCATCGAAACACTCCCCGGTGATGCGCGCGACGATCTCCGCCGCAATGCCGCCGGTCAGATTGCCCTCTTCCGCCACCACGACCCGCCCCGTCGCCTCGACCGAGGCCGCCACCGTGGCGATGTCCAGCGGCGCGAGTGTGCGCAGGTCGATGACCTCGGCGGCCACGTCGTGCTCCGCCAGGGCTTCGGCGGCGCGCAGCGCCTCGCCCACCATGCGCGACCACGCGACCAGCGTGATGTCTTCGCCCGCGCGGCGGACCGCGGCCTCGCCCAGCGGCACGGTGAAGTCGCCCTCGGGCACCTCGCCGCGTCGCCCGTAGAGCAGCTTGCTCTCGACAAACACCACCGGATCGTTGCAGCGGATGGCGCTCTTGAGCAGGCCCTTGGCGTCGGCGGCGGTCGCCGGCGCCGCCACCAGCAGCCCCGGCGTCGAAAACGGCCAGCGCTCCAGACTCTGCGAGTGCGTCGGCCCGTATGAGCGTCCTGCGCCCGCCGGGCAGCGCAGCACCAGCGGAATGCGGCACTGCTCGCCGTACTGGTAGCGCAGCTTGGCGGCGTGGTTGCAGAGCTGGTCCATGGCGAGCGTCAGGAAGTCCATGAACATCAGCTCGGCGACCGGACGCAGACCGGTCATGGCCGCGCCCACCGCCACCCCCACGAAGCCGTTCTCGCTGATGGGCGTGTTGCGTACGCGCTCCCGGCCGAAGCGCTGCGCGATGCCGCGCGTGATCTTGAAGGCGCCCCCGTACTCGGCGATGTCCTCGCCAATGAGGATGACGCGCTCATCGCGCGCCATCTCCTCCTCGAGCGCTTCGCGGATTGCGTGCGAGAAAAAGATCTCCCTCATGGGCACCTCGGTCAACGATCAAAGGGCACGACTTCTCTTATACCATTAACAACCGCAGACGCAGAAGGGTGCCTTACACGGCGGTTGCGGATCGCGATCGTCGACAGGCCACCGCGCGGATACACGGGCGAACGCCCCCGCGGTCAAACGGTACATGCCCCTACCCTCGACGGCGGGCGCACCGCCCGCTACCGACGATCCCCCGAAGCACCCCACATTGCGCGCTCTTCATCTCGGGTCGCAGAAGGGGACCAGTCCGCCGATGCCCGGCCTCAGGCGATAGACCGCATCGGTCTCGACCTCGGTCACGTAGAGGTCCATCATCTCCGGTCCGCCGAAGGCCACGTTCGTCGGCTTCATGCCGCCCGCGGGCAGCTTCTCGATCAGATCCCCGTCCGGCGAGAACACCGGGATCTCGCCCATGCCGAAGTGCGCCACGTAGAGGTTGCCCTCGACATCGAGGGCGACACCGTCGCCGCCGACGCCGCCGGGCGTCTCCGCGAACACTTCGGGGGCCTCGAGCGCCCCGTCCGCGCGCACGTCGAAGACGAGGATGCGCTGCCGACAGGTCTCCGCCACCAGCAGGCGCGACGCGTCCGCGGTCAGCGCCAGGCCGTTGGGGAAACACATGCCGTCGGCCACCACCTCGATGGCCCCGTCGCGCTGGACGTGGTAGACAACGCCGACCGCGTTCTCGGCGCTCGAGCCGCCCGGGCCGGTCATGTAGATCGAGCCATCGGGCGCGAACACGAGGTCGTTCGGCTTCTGCAGGGGCTTGCCGCCCCACTCGCCCGCGATCTCGACCAGCTCCTCGCCGTCGTAGCGCAGGAGTTGGTTGGTGCCCGCCTCGGCAATCCACAGCACGTTGTCCTCACTGAAGGCCGCGCCGTTGGGCGCCTTGCCGGTGTGCACGTACTCCTCGACCTGTCCGTCGCGGATGCGCGCGACCCAGCCGTTGCCGCATTGCGTGACGTAGAGGTCTCCCCCCGCGTCGAAGCACGGCCCCTCCGGGAAAGCGAAGCCGTCCGCGACTCTCTCGATGGTCCGGTCCATGGTGCCCAGCCCTCCGTCGAACGTCCATGCATTCCCGACATCCGGCCTCTTGGCGGTCAAGCCGCGCAAGGCAGCCGTGCGGGTGCTTCCGCCCGCCTCACGGCGCCTCCCCCGGTCCGAGCTGGGCTCGGCCCACCCCCTCCCTTTCGCCACAAACGACGTGGCGAGGGCGGGAGGGGGTCAGGGCGGCCCCATCGACCATGGCGCGGACGGTCCCTGCTGTTGCCCCTCTCCCGCCTTCGCGCACCCCGCGCGAAAGGGGGAGGGGCAGCGCGACGCTCGTCGCGCGGGGAGGGGCGCCGTCAATCGCCCTCCGCCTAGCGCTCGACCTGTATGTGGTGCTCGCCCGGCCCTATCTGCAACTCCGCGACGTCCTCGATGACAATCGTGGCGCCGCCGTCCGACGACACCGTCATGGTGACTTCATCCTCGCCGAAGCGCACCTTGCTGACCGTGACCTCGCCGTCCACCGGCGTCACCGCGATCGGCAGGCGTTCGAGCACCACCATCTCGCCCTCGGCCAGCTCGACCTGCGTCTTTGCCTCATCGCCGACGATCGTCGGAAAGTCGCGGCCGGTCAGCTTGCCCTCGGTGTCGAAGTGCAGCACCCGCGCCAGCGCCCGCTCTGTGTGCCAGCCGAAGCTGCCCGAGATAGTGACCACGATGCGTTCGTGCCCCAGCAGATAGCCCGGGTGCAGCTCGATGGGCGTGAACGGGAACAGGTGCGGCTGGACCTCGTTGTCGTAGCCCATCCAGTGGGTCGCCACCGGCAGGCTGGCCTGGTTGATGACGCGCACGAAGCGGTCGAAGCTCTGATAGCCGCTCAGGTAGCCCAGCGGGGTATCCAGCAGCCCCTCGTACCACCAGACGTCGTTGTGCTGCTCCTCGACCATGCGCGGGACCTTCAGCTCGATGAGCCGCCGGATGCTGGTCGGCCCATTGCCCATGACCATGCCGCCACGCTCGTAAGCGCGCTCGACCACCGCCACGCGATGCCCGGCCCCGGCGATCGATTGCACCGCGACCTGGTGATCGACCTCGTTGGCCTCGTCGAGCCAGCAGGAGTGCCCATCGCCAAAGGCGTGCGAGATCAGCGGCGAGCCGTAACCGGTGGTTTCCATCTCGTCCCAGTAGAGCCCGTCAACGCCCATCTGGTCGAAGTACTCATCGACCGCCGCCAGCATCGCCCGCCCGAAGGAGTTCTCCAGCGTGGCGAGCATGCTCCAAGTGAGTGAGTAGACCCCGCCCCACTCGGTGGAGAGCTGCCGGCCCGCCGCATTGGTCAGGCGGCTGTCGGGGTAACGCTCATTCGCGTCGGGGTAGCTGTCGCGCTGGGTGTCGTAGTAGACCAGGCACGTGACCCCGGGCCGCGCCTCGTGGAGCTTCGCGATCGCCCGACGCAGCGCCTCGCGGAAAGACGCCCAGTCCTCGTCGAGCACGTAGGTGCCGAAGCCGATGGTCTTCTGCTCCCTCTGATCGTGGCGGCGATCGACCCAGCCGCCGCAGTAGATCAGGTAGTCGATCCCCCGCTGCTCAAGCTGCGCCCGGAGGTCCTCGACCGGAGTGTCGATGACCGCGTACGGGTCGAAGAAGCCCCACGGCCCGGGCGTCGTGTAGTTGCTGCCCCACTCGCGCCGCACCGCGTTGATGAAGTCGAAGTAGTCGGCCGAGGCCATGGGGTAGATCGCCCAGCGCAGCGTGTACTCGCCGCCCCGCGGCAGCCACAACATCTCGGTGCGCATCCCGGCCGCGTTCTCATCGGCGTCGTAGGTCAGCCATGCCTGGTTGCGGTAGACATCGTCCTCGCAGATCATACCGATACCGTGGCCGTCGCCCGCGACATAGACCGACGGGTTGCCCGGCGAGTAGTAGCGCACGCGCGCCGGATCGGCGCTGCCCGCGAGGTGGATGCGGCGGTCGCCTTCGAGCATCACCCGATTGTCCACAATCAGCCCGAGGTCATGTTCGCGCAGATTGACGTAGGTGTCGGCGACCGCGATGTGCCCATTGACGACCTCGATTGACCGGCGCAGCTCGTAGTCCGGGCCGCGCCCGACGATCAGCGGCTGCCGCGCGTCACGCAGCGAAGTGCGCCACCCCGTCTGCCCCTCGAGGGTCGGCTCAGGCCTCGCCTCGAGACGGTTGAAACCGCCGCCAGGGTAGCTGACCAGCGTCTCGAACGGGTAGCGCACACCCGCGACGGTGACCTCGAATCCGCCGGTGTTGAAGCCGCCCCACTCGAACTGCGCGGGCCCCGCGCATGGCGTGCCGCGATTGACCGGCTGCTGCATGGTGGCGGCCACCTGGCTCACCGGGCTCTCGCCATCACGCACAGTCAGGCGCATCTCGCCGATCACCAGCGGGATCTTGCCGCCGACGCGGGCGGCCAGCGCGGCGGTGCCCAGGTGCCGGATGGTAATCTCGTTGTCGGTGTCCGCGCGCAGCAGGTCGCTGATGTCGAGCACGAACCGGTAGGCCTCGCCGCCGTAGCGCGGTTGAGTGTTGCACACTTCAAAGTCCGGCGCGTAGACAATGCGCCAGTGCCCGTACTCCTGCCACAGCAGCGTGAGGTCGGGGCTGTGCTGGAAGCTCATCGGCTTGTTCATCAGCCGGCCGACCCGGCGCGACTTCGCGCCGCCCACCTGCGCGCCGTTCACCAGCAGCTCCAGCATGTAGGTCGAGCCCGAGGCCGAGGGCGCATCGGTGCGGGCGGTAAACTCGAGCAGGCCGGTCCGGCCCTCTACGTCCACCGCCCCGATGGTCCAGGTGCGCTCGGAGCCGAGCGCGACCCGGGTCGGCTCACTGACGATGTCGATGGTCTGGGCCCGGACGGCGGACATGGTGGTCAGCGCCAGCAGGATGATGAGCGACCGCATCACGCTTGCTCCTCGATGAAGGGCGATCACTGCACGGGGAAGTTCGGCGCAGGCGCGGCGCGGCCCTGCGTCAGGGGAAGATCGGCCCGGTGAAACCGCCTCAGACCGGGCAGATGAGCACCGTCGCCTGAGCGGCGATGCCCTCGCCGCGGCCCTCGAATCCCAGGCGCTCGGTGGTGGTGGCCTTCACGCTCACGTCGGCGGCGGGGAGGGCGAGGGCCCGGGCGATGTTCTCGCGCATCGCAGCGATGTATGGCGCCAGACGCGGCGCCTGGCAGATGACCGTCGCGTCCACGTTCGCGGGCCGCCAGCCCGCCTCGGCCAGCAGGTCCACGACCTGCCCGGCGAGCTGCGCGCTGTCGGCCCCGGCGTACCCGGGGTCAGTGTCGGGGAAATGCCCCCCGATGTCGCCCAGCGCCGCGGCACCGAGCAGAGCATCGGAGATGGCGTGGAAAAGCACATCGGCGTCCGAGTGCCCCGCCAGCCCCCGCTCGTAGTCGATGGTCACACCGCCGAGCACCAGCGCGCGCCCGGCGGCGAAGGCGTGAACATCGTAGCCGGTGCCCACGCGCATCACCGGCGCCTGCAGCCCCTGACGGCGGCGCAGCACCCACTCGGCGCGCGCCAGGTCCTCGGGCGTGGTGATCTTGAAGTTATCGACGTCCCCCTCACTGACGTAGACCGCCTGGCCGATGCGCTCCACCAGCGAGGCGTCGTCGGTCACGTCGGCGCCCTCTGCGGCGGCGCGCTGGTACGCCTCGACCAGCAGCTCGTAGCGGAAGGTCTGGGGAGTCTGCGCGTGGTAGAGTTCGCGGCGCGGAGGCGTATCCTCGATGCGCCCGTCGGGCGAGCACCGCTTGATCGTATCGGTGGCCGGGACGGCGGCCACGGCCGCACCGTGCTCGCGCGCCACCTCGATCGAGCGCTCGATCACCTCGCACGAGACCAGCGGGCGCGCCCCATCGTGCACGCACACAAGGTCGGGCCCGACCGCACGCAGCGCCTCCAGGCCCGCCCGCACCGACGCGGGTCGCCTGTCCCCACCGGGCACGATCGCATGCACGCAGCGATGGCCTCCATCGGCCACCAGCCGCCGGGCGCTCTCGACGAAATCAGAAGGGACCACCAGCACGACCGCGCCGATGCACTGACAGCCCTCGTAGGCACGCAACGACCACTCAAGCAGCGGTTGCCCCCCGAGCGGCACGAACACCTTCGGCCGCGGCCCACCGAACCTGGCGCCGCGGCCCGCGGCCGCGATCACGGCGGCGGCATCGCCCACGGCGTCAGTCTCCCTCACCCGCATCCTGCGCGCGTGCCTGCACCTCGGCGAAGAGCATCTTTCCCGCGTTGGTCTGCAACACGCTGGTGACCATCACCACGAGCGTCTGCCCGATCATGCTGCTCGCCTTCTCCACCACGACCATGGTGCCGTCGTCGAGATAGCCCACGCCCTGGCCGGGCTCCTTGCCCTCCTTGATGATGGTCACGGTGATCTCCTCGCCGGGCAGGAAGGTGGGCCGCATGGCCCCGGCCAGCTCATTGACGTTGAGCACACGCACCCCCTCGAGGCTGGCGATCCGGTTGACCGAGTAGTCGTTGGTCACCACCGCGCTCCCGGTGCGCGCCGCCAGATTCACCAGCCGCGCATCCACCTCCATCGGCTCGCGCGGGGGGGTGGGGTCGTGGTAGATGATGATCTCCGTGTCCTTGAGAGCCTTCAGGCGGTTGAGCACGTCCAGGCCCCGCCGACCGCGCTCGCGCTTGAGCCCCTCGGCGGAGTCGGCGATGTGCCGCAGCTCCTGCAGGATGAAGTTGGGGACACAGATCGGGCCCTCAATGAAGCCGGTGGCGCAGATGTCGTAGATGCGCCCGTCGATGATGATGTTGGTATCGAGCATCTTGGTGCCCGGGGGCAGCTCCGAGCCGCCGTGACGGCCCAACTGCGCCAGCCCCGGGAAGACGTAGACAAGCTGCTCCTTGGCGCTCATGGCGAAGATCACGCCCAGGATGGCGCCCAGAATGCTGGCGAATATCTGGATGGGCAGGCCGTAGCCCAGCGAGGAGAACGGCACGGTCGCGAGCAGGGCGACCACAAGACCGACGATGACGCCTATCGCCGCCGCCAGCTTGTCGAGCAGCGGCACCGCCTCCATGTGCTGCAGCCACGCGATGAGTTTGCGGAAGAGGAACAGCGCCACCAGAAAACCGACGAGCCCGAACAGCAGGATGACACCGACCTGGAAGTAGGTCATATCGCTACCGGCGTCTGAGCCAAGCAGCCGCTCGCCAAGAAGATCCCCGACCCAACGGCCAAGCAGCACGAACATGAAAGTGATTGCGACGACAAACAACAGCCAGAGCCAACGGATGAGCATTGATGCGCTCCTTCCCGCACCACCTTAAATGGAGATGACTCCCTGTACGCGGGCCGGACGATCGTGTATGAACCGATCAACGTGTGTCCAACGTTCGTTAAGCGCATGATTCGTCAAACATCATGGATGACCTTCAATAGCAGCTTCGCCACCGATCAGACTGCGACCGGTGGCGATTGGTGGTTCAGCCATACTGTGGCGGCTCCACAGCCCGGGCTCAGGCCGGGTGTGGGCTCACCGCCGCTTCCACGAAACGGAAGGTGATCTCGCCCTCATCGTCGAGGTCGGCCACGATCTCGCTGCCGGCGGTGGCCTCGCAGGCGAGTATATGCTCCGCGAGGGGATCCTCGATGAGCGCCCGGATCTGCCGCCGCAAGGGGCGCGCGCCCATGGTCGGGTCGTAGCCGCGTTCGGCCAGCAGATCCTCGACTTCGGGCGTAATCGACAGGTGGATCTCGCGCTCGGCCAGCCGCGTATTGAGGTAGCCGATCTCGAGCTGCACGATGCCCTTGATCTGCTCGGGCGCAAGCGAGTGGAAGACCACCACATCGTCCACCCGGTTCAGGAACTCGGGGCTGAAGGCCTTCTTCAGCTCCTCGGTGACCTTCATCTTCATGCGTTCGTACTCGCGTCGGCCCTGCTCGGCGGTGCGCTCCACCTCCACCGTGGTGAAGCCCATGCGGGTGCCCTCGCTGATGGTGCGGGCGCCGACATTGCTGGTCATGATAATGACGGCATTCTTGAAGTCCACGCGGCGGCCCTGGGCATCGGTGAGATGGCCGTCCTCCATGATCTGCAGCAGGATGCTGAAGACCTCGGGATGGGCCTTCTCGATCTCGTCAAAGAGCACCACCGAGTACGGACGGCGCCGCACCGCCTCAGAGAGCTGTCCGGCCTCCTCGTAGCCCACGTACCCCGGCGGCGCGCCGATGAGCCGCGATACCGCGAAGCGCTCCATGTACTCGGACATGTCGATGCGGATGAGGGCCTCTTCGTCGCCGAACAGGTAGTCGGCCAGCACGCGCGCGAGCAGTGTCTTCCCCACGCCGGTGGGCCCGAGGAACATGAACGAACCGATGGGCCGCCGCGGGTCCTTGACCCCCGCTCGTGCCCGGCGCACGGCCTTGGCGATCGTGTTGATCGCCTCATCCTGACCGATCACGCGCTTGCGCAGCGCGGCCTCCATGTGCAGCAGCCGCTCGGACTCCTCCTGCGACAGTTGCGTCACCGGCACACCCGTCCAGGTCGAGACGATCTCGGCGATGTCGTGACGCAGCACCTCCGGCCGCACCTCGTCCTCCCAACTCGGCTCGACGTCCACGAACCCGCCCGCACTGTCCTCGGGATAGCCCTCCATGCCCAGTTCGCGCCGCACTTCGGCCTCGACGTCGATCCCGCCCCCGAAGCTTCCGTCGCGGTCACCGCGCTCACGGTAAGTGCGCAGCTTCACGCGCGAGCCGGCCTCGTCGATGAGATCGATCGCCTTGTCGGGCAGCGCGCGGTCGGTGATGTAACGACTGGACAAGTCCACCGCCGCACTGAGCGCGTCATCGGTGAGGTCCACGTGGTGGAAGTCCTCGTAGCGGCTCTTGATGCCGCAGAGGATGTGCAGCGTCTCCTCCGGCGAAGGCTCCTCTACGCGCACCGCCTGGAAGCGCCGCTCCAGCGAGGGCGTCTTCTCCACGTGCTTGCGGTACTCGTCGGGCGTAGTGGCGCCGATGCACTGCAGCTCGCCGCGGGCCAGCGCGGGCTTGAGGATGTTGGACGCATCCATGGCCCCCTCGGCCGCGCCCGTGCCCACGATGGTGTGCAGCTCGTCGATGAAGACGATGATCCCCCCCTGCGACTCGCGGATCTCGTCCATCACCCGCTTCATGCGCTCCTCGAACTCGCCGCGGTACTTGGTGCCCGCGACCAGGCTGGCGAGATCAAGCGCCACCAGGCGCTTGCCCCGCAGCGGCTCCGGCACATCGCTCGAGGCGATGCGCTGGGCCAGCCCCTCGGCGATGGCGGTCTTGCCCACCCCCGCGTCGCCGATCAGGCACGGATTGTTCTTGGTGCGCCGGCACAGGATCTGCACCACGCGCTCGAGTTCGCTCTCGCGCCCGATGATCGGGTCGAGAACGCCGCCGCGCGCCAGCTCGGTCAGGTCACGAGTGAAATGATCCAGCGTCGGCGTCTCGCTGGCCTCCTCCCGCGCCCCGCCCTCGCCCTCGTCGGGTGAGCCCTGCGCCAGTTGCACGATCGCCTGGCGCACCCGCGCGGCGTCCACGCCGTAGCGGCGCAGCGTGCGGTATGCCGCGCCCCGGCCCTCGCGGGCCAGGCCCAGCAGGATATGCTCGGTGCCGATATGATGGTCACCCAGCTCGCGCGCCTGCCCGTAGGCGATCTGCAGCACGCGTTGCGCCTCGGGCGTGAACGAGATCTCGCTCGAGGGCTGTTCCTCGGACCCCATGTCGATGTTGCGGCGCAGGTCCGACCGGAGCTGGCCGAGATCCACGTTGAGCGAACGCAGGATCTCCGCGGCCATGCCCTCACCCAGGCGGATCAGCCCGAGCAGGAGGTGCTCGGTGCCGATCAGGTGCATACGCATCTGGGAAGCCTCATCATGCGCGATGAGGATCGCCCGGCGTGCGCGGTGCGTAAACCGTTGCCACAGTTCCATGCTGCAAATGACTCCTTGTGCTCAGAGTGCGCCGTGCCCGACGGGCTCCGCGGACATCATCGGTCCCGTCTCCACGCCGGCTCCTGTCGCCTGCCGACGCGTGCCTGTGGGATGACTCTCCAGCGGTGCGGCGCGCCCCATCGGCGCAGAGAAACGAGGGGCGCCTGGTCCGGCCGGCAATGCTCCCCGACATCACCGACCCCGGCGACGCACCAAAGGTGGCCCGAACTTCGTGCCGCGAGCGGACTGTCCGCACGCAGCGCCAATTCATCTATTCCCTGACGACGGCCGACCTATTCGTATATCGGCGTGCCCTCGGATCTGGTCAACTCGCGGAATCGCTTAAGTAGACGTCTGGTCATAGCTCCAGGTTTCCCATCGCCGATAACCCGCGCGTCCACTTGGACAACCGGGATCAACTCCGCCGCCGTGCCGGTGAGGAAGCACTCGTCCGCGGTGTAGATCTCGGTGACCGGGAAGATCTTCTCGGCCACGGTAATGCCCTCGTCCTGCGCCAGCTCGATGACCGCCGCGCGGGTGATGCCGTCGAGGATCCCGGCCTCGACCGGCGGCGTTATCAGCTCGTCACCGACCGTCATGAAGATATTGTCGCCGGTGCACTCGGAGACCATGCCCGAGTTGGTCAGCATGATGCCCTCGGCCACACCCGCGTTGGTGCACTCGATCTTGGCGAGGATATTGTTCAGGTAGTTCAGCGACTTGATCCCCGGATCGAGGCTCGCCGGAGAGTTGCGGCGTGTCGAGCAGGTGATCAGCGACAGGCCCTTATCGTACAGCTCCTCGGGGTAGAGCTGGATGTTGGCGGCGATGATGAACACCGACGGCGTGGGGCACTTGCGCGGATCCAGCCCCAGGTCGCCCACGCCACGAGTAACCACCAGGCGGATGTAGCCGTCGCGCACGTCGTTGGCGCGGCAGGTCTCGACGGTGGCCTCGACCAGTTCATCGTGCGAGAGCGGGATATCGAGCATGATGGCGCGCGCCGAGCGCTGCAGCCGCTCGATATGCTCGTCCAGGCGAAAGACGCGGCCGTTGTAGGCGCGAATGCCCTCGAAGACGCCGTCGCCGTAGAGCAGGCCGTGATCGTACACCGATATCCTGGCCCGATCGCGCTCGACCAGTTCGCCATCCAGGTAGATCAACTGTGCCATCGGCGGTCGCTCCTGTCCGCGGCCCTGCGCCGCCTCAGGCGGCTGGTGGCCCCGCAAGGTCGTGCGAGTCGGCGTCGGCCGCCCCGCGCTGGGGTATGAACCTACCGGCAGCCTGCGTGGGGCCGCCGGTCGAGTACTTCGATTGTAGCACAACTCCTTCCTGCCCGGCAACCCGACGGCCCGCACGAATGGTCTCCGGCCGGGGACGCCTGCGTCGGATGGCCCCCGCCGGATTGAACAGCCGGAGGCGTAACTCGTTCACTGATGAGGCGGGGCGGTCGCATCGACCGCCCCGCCTGCGCTTGGCGTCGTCGTTGCCGGCGTTGCCGCGGCCTTTGCTGTTCCCCTCGTTGCCGCCTTTGCCGTCATCGCCGTCGTTCAGGCCCAGGTCATCTCGCCCGGTTCCTCCATGATCGCGCAATCCTGCAGGAAGGCCACGGCCTTGAGGAAGCCCTCGTTGGCGGTCATGAGCGAATCCTCGTGTTCGATCGACAGGGCTCCGTCGTAGCCGCACATGCGCAGCGTGGAGATCAGGTCCTTCCACGTCAGGTCATCGTGGCCGTAGCCCAGCGAGCGGAAGATCCACGAGCGGTTGACTTCGTCGCCGTAGTGCTTGGTGTCGAGCACACCGTTGACCTTGGCGTTCCAGTCGTAGACGCAGACGTCCTTGGCGTGCACGTGCTGGATGACCGGTCCGTGCGACTGCAGCCAGCGCACGGCTGCGGCCGGCTCGATGCCCTGCCACCACAGATGGGAGGGGTCGAAGTTCGCGCACATGCGCTCGCCGCAGGCCTCGCGCAGCTTCATCAGCGTCTCGGGGTTGTAGACCAGGAAGTTGGGGTGCATCTCGAAGCAGAAGTTGACGCCGCGCCGGTCGGCGTAGGCGTTCTCGCGCTTCCAGTAATCGATGGCCAGGCCCCACTGGTACTCCAGGGCGGCCAGGTGGTCCTCCGGCCAGGGGGCCACGACCCAGTTCGGAACCTGATCCTTCGGCCCGCCGCCGGGCAGCCCGGAGAAGCCGTTGACGCAGGTCACGCCCACGGCGGCGGCCAGGTCACAGGTGGCGCGCCAGACCTCATGGTGCTCCTGAGCAACCTTCTTGTCGGGGTGCAACGGGTTGCCGTGGCATGAGAACGCGGAGATCTCGAGGCCGTGGTCGGCGATCATGGCCATGAACTCGTCGCGCTTCTTCTTGGAGCCTTTCAGCTCCGCGGGGTTGCAGTGGGCATTGCCGGGGTAGTTGCCGGTGCCGATCTCGATGGTGTCGAGTCCGGCCTCGGCGAAGAACGCCAGGACCTCCTCCAGCGGCTGTGCGCTCCACGCTGCGGACAGCGCTCCGACCTTCATTGCTGAACTCCTCCCTCTATCACTGCGTTGCGATGCGGTTGCCGTGTCAATCGCCGCCGCGACCGCCGCGGCGACGTGTGCGCTCGTGCGCCGTCATCATCGCCCGCGCGGGAGCCCAGATGCGCCTGCCGGTCGAGACCGCCACCCCGTGCGGCTATCGTCGCGCCTGGGGCCCGCGCCTCTTCTTCCCCACGCGCATCAGGCGCGGGGCGATCACGAAGAAGACCAGGCCCATCGCCACGAACACGCCCGCCACGATCAGTACGGCCGTCAGCATCGGCGGCTCACCTCACGGGTCGCGCGCTTGGTCATCACGCAGGCGTTCTCGCCCGTTCTCAGCCGCCTGCCCCCGCGCCCCGGCCAGGCGACGGATGGTCGCGTCATGCTTCGCGGACGGGCGATTGGCTCCCTCGCCCGCGATCCACCACAGGAACGGCTCCACGATAATCCAGAAGAAGACGAGCAGGTCAAGCAGACACCCGAGCGCGCCGATCCCGCAGCCCATGCTCATCACCCTCCCCGCGCGTGTCCGCCGTTCGCGGAGCGGCCTACCGGCAACGGCCCGACTGCCCCGCGGAGGGTGCCGTTCGGGGGGCGCATGTTCACATGCGCCGCCGTCGGCGTCACCCTGCCCTGAACGGCGCACGGATCCCGCCCGGGGGCGGGATGGCACGGAACGACGTGACTGCCACGGCCGGCGCGGTACGAGCCCGCGCCCTGCAACGGCATCGGCCCACGCGCTACAAGCCGACCGGCTCCCAGCCCTCGTTGGCCGCGGCGCGCTCGCAGGCGGCAAGGACCTTCTGGGTGCGCAGACCATCCTCAAAGCTCGGCCACGCCGGCTCGCCCTTCGCGATCGCCTGGCACAGGTCGAAGACGGTGTTGATGAAGGTGTGCTCGTAGCCGATGATGTGCGCCACCGGCCAGAAGCGCGGCCCGGCGCCGTCGGGCAGGCCCATGTAGGGGTGCACCGTCTCGGTCGCCGGGATCACGCGGAAGCCCTGGCGATCATCCGGGTCGTCCACGTTGTAGTACTCCAGCTCGTTCATGCGCTCGAGGTTGAAGCGGATCGAGCCCCTGGAGCCGTTGACCTCGAACCAGTTGTAGTTCTTGTGTCCGGCCGCGAAGCGCGTGGCCTCCATGGTGCCCAGCGCGCCGTTGGCGAAGCGGCACAGGGCGATGACGCCGTCGTCCACGTCCACCTTGCCCATGGGCGCGTCGGCCGCGGCCTTACCGCCCAGCCCCGTGTCGAAGCTGTCGAGCTGCGGGCGCTCCTCGATGAAGGTCTCCATGGTGCAGGCCACCGAGGTAATGTCGCCCAGCAGCCACAGCGCGAGGTCGATCGAGTGGGCCATCAGGTCACCCAGCGAGCCCGAGCCTGCGATCTCCTTCTGCACGCGCCACATCATCGGCACATCCGGAGGCATCAGCCAGTCCTGCAGGTAGAGCGAGCGCCAGTGATAGATCTCGCCCAGGTCGCCGTTGGCGATCATCTGCCTCGCCAGCGCGATGGCCGGGGCGCGGCGGTAGTTGTGGCAGATCATGTTCACGACGCCCGCGTCCTTGACCGCCTGCACCATGCGCTCGGCGTCCTCGACCGAGGTGGCCAGGGGCTTCTCGCAGAAGACATGTTTGCCCGCCTGTGCGGCCGCTATCGCCAGATCCGCGTGCTGGTTGTTGGGCGCGGTGATGTCCACCAGGTCGATGTCATCGCGCGCCAGCAAATCGTCAAGGTCGTAGACGGTCTCCTGCCAGCCGAACTGCCTGGCGCACGCGTCCACGCGCTCTCTGGTGCGGCCGCAGAGCACCTTCATGACCGGTGCGGCCTCGAGTTCCGGGAAGTAGAACGGGACCTGTCGGTAGGCGTTGGAGTGGGCCCTGCCCATGAAGTTGTACCCGACCAGACCGACATTGATCTGTTCCATCGCGTGATCCTCCCGGCGCCGGCGACCGCCGCCTCATCTCGCGGCATGGCCGTGGCCGGCGCAAAGCTTGTGATCGACGGTCCATGGCCGTCGCGCGCATCCACCTGCACGCGCCCCTTCCACGAGACATCGCGGACTCCTGCAACCGCGCAAGATTCCAGCACAGATCACCGATGTGACGGCGTGTGGAGGGATCGGTCGCCTGCGGAGCCAATCTCTTCCGCGCAGCAACAACTCATGTCCCCGTGGAGTCACCGATGATGCCACACCGACGATGGCTCGTAATCCTCGTCGCGATGGTGACGATCTGCTGCGTCCTGTGCCCGATGATGGCGCAGGAGCTGGACCCGGTGCAGGCCATGTCGATGCCCTTCGCGGAGCTGGCGGCCGCGCGGGGAGTCGATGCCGCGGAGCTTGCCGCCGAGATGAGCCTGCCGGCGGACGCTGACCTGAACGCGCCTGCGGGCCAACTGCTGAAGGCGAGTGGCCTCACGCTGGCGGACCTGCAGAGGGCGGTGCAGAGCCTGCGGGCCGCCGCCCCTGAGGTCGGGGCGGGGACCGGCGGCGAGCCGGCCGGGCCCGATGCGCACGCCGGGCAGGTCGAGAGCAAGGACTGGGCGCGCATCCGCATCAAGTTCCTGCTCTGGATCGCGGTCTTCATCGCGGCGCTGGTGCTGCTCATGCGCACGAAGATCAGCCCGCGACTGCGCGTGGTCATGCTGGTGGCTGCGCCGATTGTCTTCGGCGTGTGGCTGGGCGTCGAGCCCAACGCTCCGGGCACCGTGAAGGACGCGATCATGCTCTACGCTGCCGCCGGCCAGGTGTTCATACCGCGGCTGATCGCCTTCGCGGCTTTGCTGCTCATGAGCATCATCGGCAACAAGGTCTTCTGCGGCTGGGGCTGCCAGTTCGGCACCCTCCAGGACCTCGTCTGGCACCTGCCCACGCGCAAGTGGAAGCCCCCGTTCTGGCTGAGCGGCATTGTGCGCGCGGGTTTTTTCGCGGCCTTCACGATCGTGGCGTTCACCGCGGGGACGGACATCGTGGAGCCAATTGACCCCTTCCGCATCTTCCGCCTGGGCGCAGGCGCGGCGGTGGCGGTGGCGATGGTGACGCTGATCGCGGGAGTGTGGATCTACCGCCCGTGGTGCAGCTTCTTCTGCCCCTTCGGGCTGGTCTCGTGGTTGGGTGAGCGCCTCGCGCTTACCAAGCCGCGCGTCAACCTCGACACCTGCATCAACTGCCTGCGTTGCGAGCGCGAATGCCCCAACTGGGCGATCAAGGGCCTGCGCCGGCACGAGCCGCTGCCGCAGGACTGCTTCGCCTGCGGCACCTGCATCCGGGTATGTCCGGTGGGCGCGATCCGGTGGGGGGTGACGCCCCCGCCCTCCGATGCGGCCGGGGAATGACCGGTGCAAGGAGGAGTCGCCGACAGACCGCCGAAAGCTTCATCGTCCCGCCCGATTCGTGGCAACAAACGGAAACATATGGCCACTACCATGCTCTCGCCACGACTCAGGCGGAGAACAGGCGGCCGACAATCCCAAGGCAAAGGGGCAAGTACAGATGAGGCACCCGAAGACCGTCTTTGCAGGCGCGCTTGGGTTCGCACTCCCGCTGCTGGCGCTCAATGTGGCCCTTGCGGCCGATGTGGAGCTGCTGACCAACGGTGACTTCGAGACCGGCGACCTCACCGGCTGGACCTGGGCTGCGACCGATTACGCCGACCCGACCACCGCACCTGACGTCGGCGCCTGGACGAACGTCAACGGTTACGGCCTGCGCGTCAACCCCGGCACCGACGCCGGGCACTCAGGGCAGGGGTCCCAGCAGGGCGGGGCGATCTCGCAGACTATCGCCATGACCGCGGGCGAGACCTACCACCTGACCGGCGGCGTACTGGTGATGGAGGCGGTCGAGGGGTCCGCGACCGGAGACGCCGGACGCATCCGCCTCTACATCGACGATGATCTGTTGTGGGACTGGGACCTGGGCTACCTGCCGACCGGCGTGCCGGTGACCAACAGCTTCGACGTTGACTACACACCGGCCACCAGCGGCGACCACGAGTACCGGCTGCTGTTCACGCGCACCTACATGAGCACGGTACCGGCCTACCCGGGGCCGGTGGTCTATCATTACGCGGATGACCTGAGCGTGATCGGCCCCGAGGCGGCGGGCGACACGCAGCCGCCGGTGGTCTCGCTCGACTCGCCCGCGCCCGGCATCCTGTGGCCGCCCAACGGCAAGCCCGTCGCGGTCACCATCGCGGGCAGCGCAGTCGATGACACCGGTGTGCAGGTCGCCTGGGTTGAAGTCGATGACGAGTACGATGAGTGCGATGGCGTCTACGACATCACCGGTCTCCTCGGCGCCGACGGCGGGTTCAGCCTCACACTCAACCTGATCGCCCGGCGCGACGGCAAGGACCGCAACGGACGCATTTACGAGATCTGCCTCTACGCCACCGACGCAGCAGGCAACCAGGCCGACCCGGCCTGCGTGACCGTCTGGGTGCCACATGACCGGCGTGGGAGGCGATAGCCCGAGGCGTTGCCCACGTATCATCGATCCGGCGACTGTGCCGACCGGCCCCCGCATTCCGCGGGGGCCGGTGCGTTCTTCCGGAGGTCGATGGCGCAGCTCGGCGAAACTGCCGCGCGGCGATCGGCGGCGTCTCGACGGGCGGGAGGCGGTCATCCATGCGCGTCCTTCTCACCGGCGGCAGCGGGCTCGTGGGCAGTCGGCTGGCGCCCATGCTGGCCCGGCGGCACGAAGTCACGCACTTCGAGCGCGTGGACCCCGGCGACGGCCTGCCGTGGATCGCGGGCGACCTGCTCGATGCCGAGGCGGTAGCCGACGCCTGCATGGGCCGGGAGGCCGTAGTGCACCTGGCCGCCATCCACGGCGCGCGCTGGGGGGAGCTGGGCGACCACACCATGTTTGAGATCAACGTAATGGGCACGCACAACGTGCTCGAAGGAGCGGCGAAGGCGGGCATGCGCCGGGTGGTCTTCACCTCGTCGATCAGCGCTACCGGCCACGGACAGGGGCCGCCGCCGGCGTATCTGCCCATCGACGAGGACATCCCGCGCGGGGCCGCCGACCTCTACGGCCACTCGAAGGAGGTCGGCGAGCTGTTGTGCCGCCACACCGCCGCGCGTCATGGCCTGAGCACGGTCATCCTACGCCCCGGCTACATCTGCGCAGAGGACGTCGAGTTCGCGCGCACCCTCGACTTTTTGTTCTTCATGGTCGATGTCCGCGACGTGGCGCAGGCGCACCTGCTGGCACTGGAGGCGCCCACGCGGCTCGGCTGCGAGGTCTTCCTGATCACCGCCGACAGTCCGCTCGCGCGCATCGAGCCGCTGCAATTCTTCGCCGATCGCGTCGGCACACTGGAGAAGCTCTACCCGGGCATCGGCCGCTACTTCGAGGATGGAGCCCTCGCGCCGCCGCGCGGCAACGAGTGGTACACCATCGAGCGCGCGCGCACCATCCTGGGCTACGACCCGCAGCACGGCTTCGCGCTGCCGGCGGGCCCCACCGCGTAGGTCGGGCTTCCCTGCCCGACGCCGTTCCGTGGAGGCGATCAGATTGAGGCTCGAAGGCAAGCGGGCGCTGATCACGGGCGCGAGCCGCGGCATCGGCCGCGCCATCGCGCTGGCCTGCGCCGATGAGGGCGCGGACGTCGCCGTCACCGCGCGTTCGCTGGAGGCGCTCGACGAGGTGAGCGCCGCTCTTCGGCAGCGCGGCCGACAATGCCTCTCACTCGCCTGGGACATCAGCGACGTGGCGCAGATCGAGGATCGCCTGGCCGAGGTGGTGGCGGCGCTGGGCGGTCTCGACATGGTAGTCAACAACGCGGGCGTACTGCGCCTGCCCGAGGGCGCGGGCACGCCCGGCGGCGAAGCCGAGTGGGACTACGTGATCGATACCAACCTCAAGGCCGTCTGGTTCATGTGCGAGAAGTCCGCTCGGCTGATGGCGGACGCGGGCGGCGGCACCATCGTCAACATCGCGTCCGACTACGCCTTCCGCGGCGCGCACACGATCTACGCGGTCTCCAAATGGGGCGTGGCGGGCTTGACCCGTGGCCTGGGGCGCAAGTGGGCAGGTAAGGGCGTGCGCATCAACGCCATCTGCCCCGGGCCGGTCGCGACCGAGATGATCGGCTGGCGCGAGGGCCAGCCCCTGGAGAATGACCGCCTGCCGCTGGGCCGGCTGACGCGCCCCGAGGAGGTCGCGTCGGTGGCGGTCTTCCTGTGCTCCGAGGAATCCTCGGCGGTCATCGCCGAGTGCATCGTGCTCAACACCGCCAACCCGTAAGCATCAGCGCAGCGCCAGGTCCACGACCACCATCCGGTGGTCGGAGTGGGGCGTGAAGATTACCCGACCCGCCAGCGGCCGGAAGTGGTCGCTCACCCAGACCTGGTCGATGCGCGCGACCGGGAAGTCGGAAGTGATCGTGTTCGGCCAGCCTGTTCCCGCCGCCCCGAAGGCGTCGGTCAGTCCCGTGGCCCGCAGCGGCACGAACAGGCTGTCACCCGCAGGCGTGTTGAAGTCGCCCCCTGCGATGATCGGCATCTCCCCCCACGCCCGGATCTGAGCCGCGATCTGCGCCATCGAGGTGGCCCGCAGGTCACGCACCTTCGCCGCCTCGCGCCAGGTGCCCGGCCGCCACAGCTCGGCGCGCAGCAGCGGCAGCATCAGCCGCGTGGACAGTACCGCCACCGGCGTCCGCCCGCCCAGCGCATCCGGGTACGCGATTCCGTAGTACACGAAGTGGGCGAGGTGGGGCGGCAGTTCGTCGGCCTGCAGCCTGCCCCGCACCATGATCGCCGGGTCCATCCAGCCCGCGCTGTCCCAGCCCGCGGGCGTCAGGCGGCCCACGAACAACTCGCCCGGGCTCTCCTGGAGGAGGATGATGTCGGGGCCCTGCGCGAGCGCGTCCTCGATGGCGCGCACGTTTCCGCCACCGGTGTTCATCGTCACCACGCGCAGGAGCGCGCCGTCGGCTCGCGCAGCCGCGATCGCGGGCTCGGGATTGCGCCACAAGTCCCGCAGCACAAGGCGCGGCTCCTCCGAGACGACCAGCGTGACCAGCAGCGCATAGCCCGCGACCAGGACCGTCAGCCGCGGGCGCAGCAGCGGAAGCAACACGATGGCGATGACCGCGGCCGGGAGCGTCCAGAACGCGAAGGGCCAGATGGTGACGGGGTCGAGGCCCGGCGGGCGCGCGACGTAGAGGGTGCCGATGCCGGAGAGGAAGAGCATCGCCAGCCCGGCGATCAGATACGCCAGCTTCGACGGCGGCCCGCTCAGCCCGAGGAGCGACCAGCGGGGCGTGGGGTTGGCCTGATGCGCCCCGTTGTCAGACTCGCCGATCTCCAGAAGTGCGGCCCTCCTCGCCCGACGTGCGTCAGGCGTCATCACATGCTCAATCCCGGCTCCCGTCGGCGCGCTCAGAACGAGCCGCAGAATGTGACCGCCGTCTCGGTGGCGAAGTCGAGGTGCTGAGTTGACAGCGACACCGTCCACGGCATGAAGTCGTAGCCCGCGCCGTAGGTGGCGTCGCCATCGGCGAGGCCCGCCAGCAGGCTCAGGCCGGGCACGCCCGGCACCTGCCACTCGGCGCCCACGTTGAACATCGCGTCGATGGCGTCGGTGGCATCACGCAGCTCGGTAGTGAGCAGCAGGCCCTCGGGACTGCGGAACGAGGCCCCCACGTCCACGGTGGCCTGCATGTTGTCGGCCACGTCACGAGCCACGATCCCGAACTTCGCCTCGCCCTCGTCGCTCACGCCGCGGTACATCACGCCGACGTCGATGATGGTCTCGCGGCCGTTGTACGCGGCCATGGCCTCGGGCGATTGATCGGGCATCATCACCGGCGGCAGGTCCCAGAGCATCTCCAGGTCGGCGACCGCCACGCCCACGCTCCAGTCATCCGACACGCGCGCGCCGTAGCCCGCGCCGTAGCGCTCGATCGAGAGCGAGATGTACGGACCCAGCTCGTAGTCGCCCAGGTGCCAGTAGCCCACGCCCCAGCCCTGACGTCCCGCGCGGTCGCGCGCCGAGGCGTTGACGCCAACCGTGTCAACGTCCAACCCCGCGTCGGTCGTGGCCGAGATGCGCATGGGCCACCTCATGCGCGATGTCGGTGAGATCTGCAGATAGGGCAGGCCGGCGGGGTTCTGCAGCCAGGCGGCGGAGTCGTCGGCCACGGCGACCACGGCGTTGCCCATGGCCAGCGAACGTGCCTCGAACGACCAGACGTTCTGCGCGAAGGCCGGGATGGCCAACAGCAGCGCCAGTATCACGAGCGCGGGGACACGATGCATTGCGAACCCTCCTTGCGCGGCGGCTTCTCCGTGAGTGCGCCGCCGGGCGAATTCGCGGCCGGGCCGATGATCCCTCCGCCGCACGCCTTTACTGCGCCGGCGCGAAGCGGATCGAGTAGAGGTCGGCGTCCTCAAGCTGCACGCGCAGGCGCACCGGCCGACCCGCCAGCGCGCGCACATCCGCGCCTCCCCGCCAGGTGACCTGGTGGGCCAGCTCATTACCGAACAGCACCTCGCTGTCGAAGAGCGAGAAGCCCTCTATCGGCTCACCCGCTTCGTCACACAACTCGAAGCGCAGCCAGCCCACTGCCGAGGTCGCGTAGTTGACCACCAGGCGCTCGCCCGAGAAGACCAGCGGACGGGTGAGCATCTCCCCCGCCTCGCCGCCCGCGTGTACCGAGACAAAGCCGTCGGTGCGGATGGTGCCGCGACGCACGCGCATGGTCGGGTGCCGATAGTGCTCGGTCCAGTAGACGGAGATCTCGCCCGGCGCGGTCTCGATCATCCCCCAGGCCGGGTAGTTGTTGCGGTCGGTCCACACCTCCGGGTCGAGGCCGGGGCGCACGAACGCCTCCTCCCAGCGCTCGAAGTGCAGGCCGTCGCGGCTGCTCATCAGCACGCCGTCGCTCACCCCCGGATCCTCGCGACCCTCAATCTTGGTGCGGCTGGGCACGAAACGCGCGGGCAGGCCGAGGTAGATGTGCGGCGCGCGGAAGTAGGGGATGATCCCGTTGGTGTACATGTGCTCCTTGCGGCCATCGGCGTACTCGATGAAGACCGGGGCGGTCCAGTGCACGAAATCCGCGCTCGTGCAGGTCATGATGTCCCGCACACCGTCGCGGCCCTTGCGGTGGAAGTCCACGTAGAGCCCGCGCAGCGCGTCCCAGAAGACCAGGTTCTGTGAGTCGAAGGCGCCGTCGGTGATGATCGGCCCGTCGGCGACCTCGCGCCAGTGGATGCCGTCGGGGGAGACGAAGCCGCCGAGGCCCTTGCCGGCCTCGCTGTAGCCGACGGCCTTGTAGCGCTGATCGGGCGGTGCGGCGGGATTCGGGTCGAGGAAGGGCGTGAAGTTGTGCGCCGCCAGCCCGCGCCACACGATATTGTTGTCGGTCGAGCCCTCAAACTCGATGACTCCGGCGTTCACCCGCTCGAAGTTGATCCCGTCCGGGCTTTCGGCCAGGCAGCACACCTGGTCGTCGCGGCCCGCGCCCGCGCTGCCGCGGTAGTACATGCGCACCCGCTCGCCATCGTGCAAGACCACGATGTAGGCAGAAGTGTCTCCCTCCCAGGGCCGGTCGCAGCGCAGCACGACCTCGCGCGGCACGGGGTGGTGCAGTCTGCGCTCGCCCCCACCGGTGATGGCGTCCACCAGGAAGCTGTCCACGAACAGCTCGAGGCGGTCGCCGATGTCCACGGGCTCGCGGTCCCCCGGTTGCGCCCGTTCGAAGCCGAGGCTTCCGGGCTCCTCCCCGCCCTTCACGGTCAGCTCGACATCGTCCGCGTCAAAGTCACCGACGTCACCGACGTATGCGTACACTGCGGCGGACACCTCCCACGCATCGATGGGCGCTTCTGCGCTGACGGTCACCTGTTCCCAGTCGTCGGTCGGCCCGGTCGCGCGCTCATAGACGTTGTGAATGCGCATGCCCTGGCGGTCGTAGATGTTGATGTAGACGCCGGGGCGGCAGGCGTCTGCCGTGCGGAACCATGCTGAGGCGGTGTACGTCCCGCCCGGCCGGCACGGCACGCGCTCGCTCTCGACGAACTGTCCGGCATCGGCCGCATGATCGACGATGTGCACGTAGCTCTCGCCCGAGTGCCCGCCGTCGGCGCGCACCTCGACGCCCTCGGGCGCGCGCAGCGTCCATCCCACCGGGAGGCCTGCCCGGACAGCGCCTTCTTCGAACGAGGGATTGCGCACCAGATTACCCTGAGCGCTCGCGGTCAGCGCGGTCACCGCCATCGCGCAGCAGATCAACCGGCAGATCATGGCGATGCTCCTTCCGCCCGAGGCTGTGAGCTTCACCCCCAACTCATGCACTCGCCGTTGCCTGTGGAGCGGTGCGGCGCGACACCGGTAACGCCGCCGAGGCGCGCTTACGCCCGCGTCTCCGCCAGCATCTCATGAGCGCGCGTCGGCCATCGAGTGTGGCAGCAGCTCCTCGTAGCGGACGTTCCGCATCGTGGGTCCTCCTGCCATCTGTGATCCGCTCCGGATCATTCACGCCCCGCCCATCAACCCGCCGCCCCTGCCCCCAGCCGTCTGTCGTTGCCGGGAGCTGACAGCCGGCAGCTCGTGGCTCAGTTCTCCTCGCCGGCGAACAGCAGCGTGATGACCTCGCCCGCGGTGGTCACACCCGCATTGACCTTCAACAGCCCGTCGTACTTGAGGCTGCGCATTCCCGTGCGCAGAGCCACGCGCCGCAATTCCGAGGCGTTGGCGCCCGCCGCGATGGCGTCGCGCAGCTCCGGCGTGATCGCCATCAACTCGTAGACGCCGATGCGCCCGGAGTAGCCGGTGTTGCGGCACATCGCGCAGCCGCGCCCGTGATGGAACTTGATCTTCTTCGCCTGGTCGGCGGACAGCTCCAGGCGCTCCAGCTCCATCTCGCTGGGCTCGACCTCCTCGCGGCAGCGCGGGCAGATGCGCCGCACCAGCCGCTGCGCGATCACGCCGATCATCGAGGAGGCGATGAGGTAGGGCTCGACGCCCATGTCAACCAGGCGCGTGGCGGCTGAGGGCGCGTCATTGGTGTGCAGCGTGGACAGCACCAGGTGGCCGGTCATCGAGGCGCGGAAGGCCATCTCGGCGGTCTCGATGTCGCGGATCTCGCCGACCAGGATGATGTCCGGGTCCTGGCGGAGGATGTGGCGCAAGGCGGTGGAGAAGGTCAGGTCAATGCGCGGGTGCACCTGCGTCTGGTTCACCCCCGCGACCTGGTACTCTATCGGGTCCTCGACGGTAGTGATGTTCTTGGTGTCATCGTTGATAGTGTGCAGCGACGCGTAGAGCGTGGTGCTCTTGCCGCTGCCGGTCGGGCCGGTGACCAGCAGCATGCCCTGGCGGGCGTGCAGCAGCCGCTCCCAGGTCTGCATGAGTTCCTGGTCCATGCCGAGCTGGTTGAGCGACACCAGCGCGCGCGACTTGTCCAGGATGCGCATGACCGCCTTCTCGCCCCAGTAGGTGGGCAGGGTCGAGACGCGCACGTCGATCGGGCGGTCGTCCACCTCGGTGGCGAAGCGCCCGTCCTGGGGCAGGCGGGTCTCGGAGATGTCCGCGCCGGCCATGATCTTGATGCGCGAGATGACGTAACGGTGTATGTCGCGGGTCAGCGTGGTGTAGATCATGAGCTGGCCGTCAACGCGGAAACGCACGCGCACGTTGTCCGCACACGGCTCGATGTGGATATCGGAGGCCCGCATCTGGACGGCGTCCTTGATGATCACGCCCACGACCTGAACCACCGGCGCCTGGTCGAGCAGCTCGGCGAGCTTCTGATCGATGTCAACCGCGAAATCGCTGCCGCTGACGCGCATCTCCAGGTCGGTGCTGGTAGCCGCCTGCATCGACACCTGCGCGCGCGCGCGCGTCGCATAGTAGTGGTCGATGGCGTTGCGCAGCTCGACTTCGTCCACCTCGATGGGCTCGACGCGCTTGCCCGTCCGCGCACGGATGTCATCGATGGCGAAGACGTTGCCCGGGTCGGCCATGGCCACGAGCATGCGATCTTCGCTGACCTGGATGGGCAGGATCAGGTGCTGCTCGGCCACGGCCTTGGGAATGCCGGTCATCGCCTCGGGATCGATCTCATAGTTGTCGAGCGAGGCCTTGCGGGTGCGTCGGCCGGGGCGGCGTTCGGGTGGACGCGCGGGCTCGGCGGCCGAGCTTCTGGCGCGCGGCGTTGCCGGCGCCGGCTTGTCATTGGCCTCAGGCGGCATCTGCTCGGCGGCCCGCGCCAGGTCCTGGGCGGTGGCGTAGCCGAGCCGCAGCAGCGCCTGCACCAGGCTGATACTGTCGCCCTCCGCGACGCGCTGCGCCTCATCGAGCTGCTCGGGGGTGAGCAGGCCCATGGACACCAGCGCCTGCGCCAGCTTCTCGTCACGGTCGATCGCCATCGACCTCACTCCTCGCTCGTCCGCGTGCATCCATCCGAAGTTCGTATTCGCCTCCGTACGCGCGGGGTCCTTCGCGAGCACGGCCCTCTGACCGCCGCCACATGCTCCCATGCACCCGGACGGCGGCCACGCTCACGCGCCATGCGCGGGTGAGTCCACGGCAAAGGCGGCCCCCTCGGCCCTTGCTCCGGTGATATGAGAGCACTATAATGCCCTTGACGCACGCACCGGCGGCGGGAGAGCTGATTATGTGGCCATTCGGGCGGCGCAGGAAGCAGGATGACCGCGAGCAGAAGCGCGAGCACAAGTCGGCCTTCCGCGAGGCCACGCGCGCGCTCGAAGAGGGGCGCGCCGACGAGGCCATCGAGTCCCTCGCCGCGGTGGTGCGCGAAGACCCCGAGAACTTCGCCGCACGCGTAAACCTGGGAACCGCCTACTACTCCAGCGGTGAGTACGTGGCGGCCGTTCGGCAGTTCGAAGCCGCGCGCGAGTTGCAGGCCGACAGCCCCAAGGTGCTGCTCAACCTTGCCGCCGCCAGGAGCGCGCTCGATCAGCTCGATGAGGCCATCGACCTGCTGCTCCAGGTGCTGGAGATCGACCCGCAGATGCGCGATGTGCACTACAACCTCGCCATCGCCTACTGGCGCAAGGGGCGAATGCCCGAAGCGATGGCGGAGCTGGAGATGGAACTCGCGCTGCACCCCGACCACGAGGGCGCGAAGGCGGCCGCCGAGCAGATCCGCGCCCAGGCGGGCATCAGCGATCCCGACTCGTGAAGCCGATGGTCAGCAAGGCCCCCTGAACCGCAGGAGTGACCGGTGGCGGGCGAGGGCGCCCGCGTTTCCCAGGGCATGTCAGGCTGCAATCCGAACCGACAGCCGCTTGCGCCCGGCGCAGACAGGGCTCAAGGTCGCGGGCCCACGATGGGTCCGCGACCTGCTTCTTGCCGGCGACAGGTCCCGCGCGCCGGTGCGGCGAAGCAGGCGCTCAGCTTGACCGTCTCCGGGGAGGCTGAACCATGAAGGTCGCCATGTTCGCACTGTTCGTACTGGGAAGCGCCGCCGCATGGGCGCAGCAGGAGCCGCTGGAGGACTTCTGGCGCCGCGGGCATGTACGCGAGCTGCTGGTGGGCGGCATCGAGGACGTGACTCTGGAGCAGTGGGCGCAGGTCGGCGTCAACTGCGTCATGGGCGTGCGGCCCGACGAGGCGCACGCCCTCGGCGTGCGCACCCGCACGTGGTTCACCATGAACTCCATCCGCCCGCAGACCTTCGGCGACGATCTCGAGGTCATCCGCACCATGGCCGCCGAGAACCGCGACGGGACGCTGCGCCGGCCCTACGATCCGCTCTTCCCCACCGTCGCCAACAACTACACGGCGTGCGTCAACAAGCCCGCGTGGCGCGAGTACGCCGCCGGCCGCTTCCGCACCATGGCCGAGGACGGCTACGACGGCTGCCATATCGACTACGCCTCCCACTACGAGCCGTGCTACTGCGAGTACTGCCAGGCAGCATGGGCCGAATACGCCACCGAACGTGGCCTCCCCGGCACCGACCTGCTCAACCTGCCCGCGGACATGCAGCACCGCATGGCCGAGCGCGAGTTCCGCATCCGCTGCGCCATGGACTTCCTGGGCATGCTCCGCGACCAGGCCCGCGCCATCCGGCCCGGCTTCGGCACCGACGGCACCTGGCACCAGGACTCGGGCAGCACCTATCAGTGGGCCTACGGAGATCACTTCGACCTGATGTGCATAGAGGGCACCACCTGGGGGCCGTTCCCGCCGCGCAGCCAGCAGATTCTGTGGCTCAAGCTCGCCCACGCCCTGACCCGCGGGCAGATCGCCATGTCGGTGACCTACCATCTGATCACCGAGGAGGACGGTACCCGCCACCACGGCCGGATGGCCTCCGACCGGGCCCGCCTGGCGCTGTGCGAAATCATGAGCCAGGGCGCGGTGTCGTGGTTGGGCCTGGGGGGGCCCAACACCGGCAACCTGCTGCGCGAGCACGCCGCGATGGTGCAGGAGGTCTACGCGACCTGGGCGGCGCTCGAGCCCCGGCTCACCTCACGCCGCGAGGTCGGCGACGTCGCCATCGTCTTCTCGCCACGCAGCTTCCTGATGTCCGGCGCGTCGCGCCAGCAGCTCTATGCCATCGGCCAGG
>CAZTZN010000020.1:0-38183 GCA_964617715.1 uncultured Armatimonadia bacterium
CCGCGCGTTGACCACCAGGTTCATGATGGCCTGCGCTATCTGGACCGGGCCAACCATGACGTGCCAGGGCGCGGCGGGGTGGTAGGTGGCCACCTCGATATTCTCGGGGATCATCCTGCGCAGCATCGGCAGCATGTCCTCAACGATGTCGGCGAGAGGGATTATCTCGGAACGCAATACCTGCCTGCGGCCGAAGGCCAGCAGTTGCCTGGTCAGGGCCGCGGAGCGCTCGGCGGCGCGGCTGATCTGCTCCACATGAAGCCGTGCCTTGTCGTCATCCGCCAGCCTGAGCCTCAGGAGCTGGGCGTTGCCGATGATGGCGGTGAGCATGTTGTTGAAGTCGTGGGCGACGCCGCCCGCGAGCAGCCCGACCGCCTCCATTTTCTGAGCGGCCCGCAGTTGCTCCTCGAGGTTACGGCGCTCGGTGAGGTCGCGGGCCACGCCCTGCACCGCGACCAGAGTGCCGCCATCATCGAAGACGCCCCGCAGGCTGATCTCGACCGGGATCATGTGCCCATCGCGGTGGCGGATGTTGCCTTCGAGGGTGCCGACAGGGCTGCGGGGGGGCCGGGCCAACTTCGCCTCGGCCAGCGCTACTATGCGCTCGGCCTCCTCCGGCGCGGTGAAGTCGGCCAGGGAGCGGCCGATCACCTGTTCGGGCGCATAGCCGGTGATGCGCTCACAGGCAGGGTTGACGTAAGTAAAGCGCAGGCCGGGGTCCATGGTCCAGATGATGTCCGCAGAGTTCTCGGCCAGCAGCCGATAACGCCGCAGGGCGGCATCGCGCTGTGCCTCGGCCTCGACCCGGTCGGTGATATCGAGCATGCTCAGCAGCGCCATCCTCTCGCCCCTGATCTCCACCGGAGCGATCGAGAACAGGCCGGTGATCTGGCATTCCTCGCCATCCGCGGCGAGCCACAGGGTCGTCTCAAGCTGGTCATACGAGGTGCCCTGCTCGATGGTCGTGATCACGGCGCGGTTCACAACGCACTCCGCGCAGGCGTCGCCGAAGCCGCAGCCCTCGGGAGAGTCGAATGCGTGCACGCAGCGCAGGCACTCACCCCAGGGCCGCCCGACCATCTCTTCAGGGGCGCGCCCTGCCAGCGCCGCGGCACAGGCGTTGGCCTTGACCACCCGCCGGTCCGCGCTCAGCGTCAGGACCACGAGGGGGACGTTCTCGTAGATGGCGGCCAGCTCGGCCTCGCGGGCCTGCAGAGCCTCCTGCGCGCGGTGGCGCTCGGTGATGTCCACCAGAGAGGCGACCGAGGTGGTGGTGCCGGGAACCATGTCAATGGCCGCCAGAACATGGCGGATCTCGCCGCTGCGGGTCTGGACGTCCAACCCGTAGCGTCTCGGGACGGTATCGTCCCCCAGACGGCGTCGGCGATGGTAGCTCCGCAGGCGTTCGACTTCCCACGGCGCCACGAACTCAGTGAACTTGCGGTTTGCCACCATCTCTGCGCATGACCATCCGGTGAGCCGTTCGCACTCTTCATTGGCCAGTACGATCGCCCCGTCCTCCGCAATCAGAAGCGTGGCCGCGCCGGTGTTCTCGAACACGGCGCGGTAGTGCGCCTCGCTCGCCACCAGCGCCTGCTCGGCGCGCTTCAGATCGGAGATGTCGGCGATCACCGCGAAGGCGGCCACGACCTCGCCCCGGTGGTCGCGCAGGGATGCCGCCGACACCCGCACGGGGAAGGTGGCGCCCTCTCGGGTTCGCATTGCGGTCTCGTAGCACTCCGCGCCGCCCCCTGCGAAGCGGCGCTCCAGTTGCTTGTGGAGGGTCTTCAGGGCCTCGGGCGGGTACAGATCATCGGCGGCCCTCCCGATGAGTTCCTTCTGGCTCCACCCCACCATGTCGGCGAAGGCACGGTTGACGTAGGTAATCCTGCGCTCGCGATCGACGACGGTCAGGCCGTCGGTCATGGTCTCGACAAGGAGTTCGTACTGCACACGGCCCTCGTCGCGTTCGTGCTCGACGCGGCGCAGGTCGGTGATATCCTCGCCGAAGGCGATGATCTGCGCGACCTCGCCGTGCGCATCGGGCAGAGGGGAGAAACGCCAGCGGATCAGGCGCTCGCCATGGTCGCGGGAGAGCACGGGGGTCTCCAGGGAGAGGCCGGTCTCACCCGCAAGGAGGGCCGCGCAGACCCGCCGCACCTCATCCCGGGCGGGCTCGGGAATAAGCTGTGTGATGAACTCTCTGTGCCGGAGTTGCTCCCATTGCCTGCCGGTGACTCGCGTGGTACGTTCGTTGAGGAAGACGACCTCGAGCCGCCGGTTCAGCCCGACGATCAGGTCCGGGGAGGCGTCGGCGATCTGCTTGATGAGCCCGCGCACTTCTTTGGCTTCGCTCACTTCCCGGTCACGCGCCTCGGCGATCTCGAGGACGTTGAGGCCCAGTGCAAGGTCGGCGGCGATATCGCGCAGGAAGCCGATCTGCTCGTGGTCGCGCGCCGCCTCGGTCGTCATCGACACCGCGAGCACGGCCGGTACGCGCTCCCGGTGCGCCAGCGACGCCACTACCGCGGCCCGGCCACGATGAAGATCCCGCAGCGGGCACGCGTCGCACTCGGCGACAGAGTCGGTGATGATGACGAAGCCTTCCGGGAGCACCCGGGCCACGCATGGCGGCAGCTCGCCGCTGTCAACCAGCTCCAGCAGTCGTCGGTGCTGCTCCGGCTGGAGGCCGCTGCAGTGCACGGCCCGAGGGCACCCGTCGGGGTCCAACTCGATGATCCACGCGCCGAGACAGGTATGCGCTCGGGTGAGGATCTCGCACGCGCCCTCCAGCAGCACGTCGCCCTTGTCGGCGGAGATGATGAGCCGGTCAAGGTTGCGCATGGAGTCGAGCAGTTCGTGGCGGAACAGCACACGCTCGTGATCGCGCTGGCGCCGCCCCAGCATCACCGCGAGCGTCAGGCCGAAGACAATGAGCATCAGCAACGCTACTGAGCGCACGAGCAGCTTCTCGGGAGGAATGTTGAGGATGAGCATGTCGGCGAAGTTGCCCTGCTGAAAGTGGAGGGTGTCGATGGCGGCCAGAGCCGCCCAGGAGATCAGTCCGGTCACAACGGTGCCCGTGATGGCGACACGTTGCAGATTCATCCTGTTGACTACCTCGCCTTGGCCAAACGCGGTTGCACGCCGTTACCCGTCCGCAGTTCGACGTTTCGACGCAGGCCGTTGTTCTGCCGGCGGCACTCGGCGGTCGGTGCTGGGGGAGGGAGCAATACTCCCGCCGACGAGGAGGCCCGGCCTCTTTGAGTCTCGCGCGGTCCGACCCGTGAGCCACGGGGTGAAGGCAGACACGAGTATTGTATGAATTGTATGGCTAATACAATGGTTGTGTCAAGCCGACGAGCATCGGTGCCCAAGATACGTCTGCATGACGAGGGAGTGGCGCCGCCACCGGCGAGGGCGGGGCGCGGCCGCGGTCACTGTGGGGCGTTGAGGAGGTTGCGCACGACGTCGAGCAGCTCGTCGATGTTGAAGGGTTTGTCTACGTAGCGGACACCGCGACCACCGATGGTGTCCGCGGCCTGCTCGTGGCCATAGCCGGACAGATAGAGCACGGGCAAATCCGGTCGGGCCTGCCTGATGGCCGCCACCAGCTCGGGGCCGCTCATGGCGGGCATGACCACATCGGTGATCAGGAGGTCGATGTCGCTGTTGCGGCCGAACTGCTCCAGGGCGGCCGGACCGCAGTCGGCGGTCATGACCGCGTAGCCCTCGCCCTCGAGGATCTCGGTGAGGACGAAGCGCACGGTGTCCTCATCCTCAACCACCAGTATGGCAGGCCGGTCCGGTTGCGTCTGCATCGTGCTTTCACTCCCTCTCGGAGGCCGGGCATCACCCGTCGGCGCAGGCAACCGGGAGGTAGATCTCGAAGGTCGTGCCCTCACCCGGGCTGCTCGCCACGGTGATGGCCCCGCCCATCTGCTTGACGACCCCGAAGGCCATCGACAGCCCGAGGCCGGTGCCGTCGGCCTCTGATTTGGTCGAGAAGAAGGGCTCGAAGATGTGCTCCTGCGTCTCCTCGTCCATGCCGGTGCCGGTATCGCTGACCTGCAGCTTGACGTAGTGGCCCGGCCGGGGCCCCAGTTCATCGGTGAACGTCTTGGGCGCTATCACGGCTTCGTGTGTCGCGACGCGGATCGTGCCGCCCGCGGGCATGGCGTCGCGGGAGTTGACCCGTTGGTGCTCAATATCGTAGTCGGCCCGTTCGAGTTCGCGCAGCAAAGGGAGGGAGTCGCCCTCAGACTCTGCGACCATCAACACGTGTATGCGGTTCGGCATCTGCTGTCCCCCCCCCCGGCTGGGGGGTACCCTTTCAACCAGCGGCCGGCACAACGCCGGTCGCTTCATGGCTGTGACCAGGTCCCCGACATCGGCGAGCATGCCGAGGCGCGCACCGACGCCTGGATTCCGCCTTCCCTGTGTTTCTTCCTCCTCCGTTGAGGGGTTATGTTGCGCCTTTGAAGGCTTCTCTGGCACAAGTATGGGGGGGATGGTGACGAACACGAGGAGGCGCAGGCTACTCGCCCTGGGGCGCGCCGGCGGGTGGCGTGGTTGGCGCCGGTGCGGGCGGCGGCGACTCGCCGGGCAAAGCGGGGGCGGATGGCGCACCCGCGGGCGGCGCGGCGCCCTCGGCGGGCTCCTCCGGCTGCCTGGCGCCGACGCGCACGATCTCGGTCTGCGGGACGTAGTAGTCAGAGTGCAGCCTCTCGTCACGCACGACCTCGCCGTCGCGTGTGGCCCTGCGGTAGACGGTGACGCGCCAGCCGTCGCGGCCGGGTTTCTCGACCTCGGTCTTACCCTCCTCAAGCTCCGGGTCGGGGATCTCCCTGGTGTCGTGAGGGACGCGCCGGAGGCCCTTGCGGGTGATCTCCACGATGGCGTCATCTTCGCGGCTGCCCAGGAAGCGGATGGTGACCTCGGACGAGCCCACCTCGGCCAGCAGCAGGATCGGATGCTTGAGGTTGTTGCGGAACTTCAGGTCGTACTGGTTCCAGTAGACGGTGGCGTCGCGTCCGGTGGGCACGTAGTCCACCGGGCGGGAGTGATGGTGGCGCTCGATCATGTCGAGGTTGGCCAGCAGCGCGGCGTTGTAGGTGGTGCTGGCGATCTGGCAGATGCCGCCACCGGTGGAGGGGCGGACCTCGCCGTCAATGAAGATGGGGGCCTCGCGGTAGCCTGCCTCCACGGCGCGTTCGCCGACGGTCTCATTGAACGAGAACACGTCGCCGGGGCGCAGCACGGTGCCGTTGAGCTTGTGGGCGGCGAGGCGCAGGTTGTGACTGCGGTCGGCGCGTGCGGGGTTGTAGGGCGTGCTGTACTGGCCGAGCACGACCTCGATGTGCGCGAGGTCCTCGGCCGTGACCGCCGGCTGCCGGGTCTCGACGACGGCCGCGACCTCGGTGGCGGAGGGGTCGGCCAGGGCGGAGCGGATGGCCGCCATGGTGCCCTCGACGTCGAGGGTGCGTCCAACCTGGCCGGGGATCACCTCGACTTCAGTGCCCACGACCCTGATCTCGGCGTCCACGGGATCGCGGTCAACCGTCTCGGCCAGTCCGCCGACGGCGTCCTCGAGAGTGGTGTCGTCGATGGAGACCTCGACCGGGATAACCACCGGGGTACGCGACAGGCTCACGCGGGCCCGCATCTGCGCGAGCAATCCGCCCTCGCGCCCGACGCGCAGCGCCGTCGCGACCGCGGGTTCAAGACGCAGCGAGACCCCGAGTTCATGGCGATCGGCCTCCCAGTCGCCGCCGGGGAAGGTAACCTTCACCGATGCGGGCAGTGAGGGCACCCACCGCGTGCGCAGGGCGCTGAGCGCCTCGTCGTGCGTCATTCCGGACACATCGAGGCCGGCGATGGCGACGTGGGGCGCGATGCGTCCGCTGCCCACGAAGATGCGCGTGGCGATGAGCACGGCGATGAAGCCGACGACCAGGATGGTGGCGAGGGCGATGGACGCGATCGCGAGTCGGCGGCGCAGGCGTGCGTGCGGGGCCGCGCGCTCGGTGTCTGCGGCGGGGATGACGTCCGTGTTGCCGATTTCGGAGTGCGCACTAATCTGCGGTTCACTGTCCATGGCCACGTCACTCGAACTTCGTGTGTCGGCTGCGGATGTGTTCTTCGGTGATGCCCCGCCGGTGCATGAGCATCAGGATCATGGCGTCACACTGCCCCAGCAGGCACTGCTCGAACAGGGTGCCCGGCGGCTGCCGGGTGGGCCGCCGGTCGTTGATGAAGACCACCGGCGTATGCAGGTGCACGACGTGATCGGCGGCCCGGGCCACCGGCGAATCCGCATGGCCTGTGATAACCGCAGTGCGCGCCCCGCGGGCGGTGGCGGCATCGAGCAGCGCCACGGACATGCGCGTCTGCCCCGAGCCGCTGGCGACGATCAGCAGGTCGTCGGGCACAATCGCGGGCGTAACGGTCTCGCCGACCACGTAGGAGGTCAGGCCGATGTGCATGAGCCGCATGGCGAAGGCCTTCATCATCAGGCCGCTGCGCCCGGCTCCGCCGACGAAGATGTGCTCCGCGGCCTCTATCATGTCGAGCAGGGTCTCAACCTGCTGCTCATCGGTGCGCGACAGCGCGTCGCAGATCTCCCGCGCGACCAACTGAGTGTAATCACGTGCGGTCATGCGCCCTCACTTCTTCTTCAGTAATTCGGTGAGCAAGTCGCCATCTCCTGCCGCGATTGCTACTGCGCCTCGCCCGGCGTGGTGACGACCGTGGCCGAGTGCTGCGGGTCGAAGATCTCGGCGGCGAGCCGCCGTACCTGCTCGGCGGTCACGGCGTTGATGCGGTCGGCGTAGCCCTCCCAGTAGCGGGCGCCCTGGTCGTAGACGACGTCGAGGGCGATGGTCTGGGCGACCGAGGCGTTGGTCTGCAGGGCTCGCTGCTCGGCGGTGATGGCCATGCGCTTGCCCAGCGCCAGCTCCTCAGGCGAGGGCGGCCGGGCGGCGATGTCGGTGACGATGCGCTCGATCTCGCTGCGGACCGTGGCGACCTGGTCGGGGGCGGTGCCGGCGTAGATGATGAAGGCGCCGGGGTCGAGGCCCAGCAGCGGCGTGCCGTGGACGAAGTAGACGAGTTGCCCGCCGCGCAGGGCATCGTGCAGGCGGCCGCCGGGCATGCCGGAGCCGGAGATGATGGCGTCGAGCACGTCCAGCACCGGGCGACGCGGGTCGTTGACGGTGACGGGCGAGCGGAAGCCGCAGGCCACGATGGCCTGCTGCTGCTCGCGCTCGATGATCTGCTCACGGGGCTGCTCGATGGGTGGTTCGACGGGCGGCGTCGGTGGTTGCGGCGGCCGGGAGGTGAGGTCGGCGGTGAGCCGCTCGACTGCGGCGAAGACCGCGTCGGGGTCCACGTCGCCCGCGACCACGAAGGCGGTCGCGGAGGGCGCGGCGCAGGCGCGGTGGAACTCAGCCAGGGCCTCGGGCGTGAGCGCGGCGACCGACTCGGCGGTGCCGGCCGGCAGGAAGCGGTAGGGGTGGGTGGTAAACAGCTCGCCGAGCAGCGTGCGGAAGGCGACGGTCTCGACGCTGTCGTCCTGGGCCTGGATGGCCGCGAGCGTGAGCTGCCGGCGGCGGGCGAACTCGTCCGCCGGGAAGGTCGGATGAAAGAGCGTCTCCGCGGTCAGCTCGAGCGCGGCGTCGAGGTCCTCGGCGAGGAAATGCGCGTTCACACCGAAGGTGTTGCGCCCCGAGTAGGGCTCGAGGCTGCCGCCGAGGTCATCGACGCGCCGCACGATCTGCTCGCGCGAGAACCGGCGCGTGCCGTGGGTGAGCATGTCGGCCATCAGCGCGGTGATGCCGGCGGTGTCGGCGGTCTCGTAGCGCAGGCCGCCCAGCGTCGCGGTCGAGACACTGACCGTGGGCGTGGTGTGATCCTCGCGCACCACCACGCGCAGGCCGTTGTCGAGGGTGCGCTCGATGGTGCGTGGTTCGGCGGCGCGTCGGTCGGGGCGCGTCGTGTCCGCCGCAGCTTCGGCGCCGGGCTGGAGGATGGCCACGCAGGTGCGTTCGGGCACCAGGTACTTCACGGCCATCTGCTGCACCTGCCGCGGCTCGACCGCGCGGATGCCCGCGACGTAACGGTCGGCGAAGTCCACGTCGCCGGTGATCAGGAGGTTGGCGCCGAGCGCCTCGGCACGGCCCTCGGCGGTCTCCTGGCCGAAGATCTCGCCGGCGGCGACCTGGCGGCGCACGCGCTCGATGTCGCGCCGGTTGGGGGCGCGCTGCCTGACCCGATCGATCTGTGCGATGATCTCCTGCTCCACGCGCTCGAGGTTGTCCGGGTCGCAGACGGCGCCGATCACGAAGTAGCCGGCGTCATAGGCGGGCGTGGCCGAGTAGCTGTAGATGGCGTCAACCAGGCCGAGTTCATCGCGCAGGCGGCGCACCAGCACCGACGACTCGCCGCCGCTAAGGTAGTACGAGAGCGTGTCGAGCGGGTAGAGGTCGGGGCTGAAGATGCTGATGGTCGGCCACGCCATCTGCAGGTAGGCGCGCTGCAGGTTGGGGTCGCGCTCGACGCGGCGGCGCGGGGCGATCTGCGTGGGCTCGCGGGTGAGTTCGACCGCCGGCTGCGGCCGGCGTGGCAGAGCGCCGAAGATCTCGCGAAGCTGCGCGAGCACCTCATCGGCGTCGAAGTCGCCCACGGCCACCGCCACAATGTTGTCGGGTCCGTAGAACTGCCGGTGGTAGGCGACGAGGTCGTCGCGCGTGATCTGCGTGAAGAGTTCCGGATAGCCGATGATGCGGTAGCGGTAGGGGTGCTGGGTGAAGACGGTCTCGGCGAGCAGATCGTGGATGCGCCGCCCCGGGTCGTCGTCGCCCATGGCCATCTCGCGCAGGATGATGCCGCGCTGGGTCTCGACCTCTTCGGCCGGGAAGGTGGGGTGCAGGATGAAGTCGCTGACTACGTCGATGGCGCGGGCGATGTCATCGCCGGTGGTGGTGATGTAGTAGCAGGTGTGATCCTTGGTGGTGTAGGCGTTGTAAGTGTTGCCCAGGTCGTCGAGGATGGCCTCGATGTCGGCGCGCGCGCGCGTGGGCGTGCCCTCGCTGATGGTGTGTTCGAGGAAGTGGGTGATGCCCCCGCCGAGCCACTTGCCCTCGTAGATGGAGCCGGCGCGGACGTAGATCCGGAAGGCGGCAAGAGGACGGGAGTGATCGGCCTCGACGACCAGCCGACAGCCGTTGTCCAGCGTCTCTACGACCGGCGCGGCTTGCGCGGCGGCGGCGAAGAGCAGTGCGATAAGCGTGGCCAGCAGCGTCGATCGCTTCAGTCTCATTATCATCCCCGACCACCAGCAAGAATCGCGCCCATCTCCGCCTGAAGCCGGAGACGCGCGCATCGGTGGGAAATCGTAGCATACGTTCACGGGCATGTCAAACGTGCCACGGCTGCGGCGCGGGCGCGGCGCACGCGCACCGGGTCGGTCGGCAGGATTCGGGGCGGGCCCGGAGAAACCGGCGCGCGAGATGTCGAGGCGCGGGCTGTCCGACGAGCTGCTTGATCTGGTCTTTCCGCCGCGCTGCCAGGTATGTGACACACTGGGCAGTGAGATGTTCTGTGCGACGTGTCGGGGGGACGCGGAGTTCATCGGCGAGCATTCCTGCGCGTACTGCGGCCGGCCGCTGCCGCCCCATGCGGCGGCGGTGGTGTGCCCCGACTGCCGGGAGGGTCAGTGGGTCAGCGGCGCGCGTGCGGCCGGCCTGCACGCCGGCTCTCTGCGCCGGGCCATCATCCGCTACAAGTATCATGGGCGGACGCGTCTGGCGGCGCCGCTGGGGGCGATGCTGGCCGAGGTGATCCGCGCGGAGCAGGAGCGTCGCGGGCTGCCGCTGGCGCAGTGTGCGGCGCTGGTGCCGGTGCCGCTGCATCGCGAGCGGCGGGCGTGGCGCGGTTTCGATCAGGCTGAGATGCTGTGTGACGAGATAGCAGAGGCCACCGGGCTGCCGGTGTGGCCGGATGTGATCGTACGCGTGCGCAACACCACGCCGCAGGTGCGCCTGCAGGGGGTGTCGCGGCTCGAGAATGTCCGCGGGGCCTTCGAGGCGCGTCGGCGCTGGAAACTGCGCGGGCGGGCGGTGGTCGTGGTCGATGACGTGCTGACTACCGGCGCCACCATCAACGAGTGCGCCGGGGTGCTGCGCCGGGCCGGGGCAGTGGCGGTGTACGGGCTGACCATCACCCGCCCGGCTCCGGGGTGGCACCCGGCGGCGCTGCCGGGCGACGCCGATGACCCGTGGGAGGCGATTTGACACCATGGCCAGCGCACGCATCCGCGTGGACGTGGGCCGGCGTCTGGGCCGGATCGACCCGAATATCTACGGCCACTTCATCGAGCACCTGGGGCGGTGTATCAACGGCGGTATCTGGGGCGAGATGCTGGGCGCGCGCAAGTTCGTGGGCTTCGATGACGACCGCGATGGTCTGCCCGATCCCTGGCGCGTCATCGGCGGGCGCGATCCGCAACTGCTCGCGAGCGTGGAGCACGAGAGCGGCGTGGGCCTGCTGCGCCTGCGCTCGCTGAGCGACAACGGCAGCCACGGCGTGGCGCATGGAGCGCTGGTGGTGCGGCGCGGCGAGAGGTACTCGCTTGAGCTTGAGGCGCGAACCACCGGCGGAGACATCGGCGAGGTCGAGCTGGCCCTGGGGGGGGCCCGCGCGGTGCGGCCGGCGCCCGGTGGCGAGTGGGAGCGCTGGGCGATCGAGCTGGCGGCGCGCTGGGACGCGGACGACGCGGCGCTGACCATCGCCGGCCGGGGGCGGGGGGAGCTGCAGGTGCGGGACCTGAGCCTGATGATGGCGGGAGATCGCGCCATCGGGGGCTTTCGCGCGGACGTAGTCGAGCTGGTGCGCGCGCTCCGGCCGCCGGTAATCCGCTGGCCGGGCGGATGCTTCGCCGACGGCTATCAGTGGCGGAAGGGAGTCGGCCAACGCGGTGAGCGGCCCCCGGTCTTCGACAGCGCGTGGGGCGCGTGGGAGCCCAACGACTTCGGCACCGATGAGTTCGTGGCCTGGTGCCGGCTGGTGGGGGCCGAGCCGTACATCTGCGTCAACACCGGCTCGGCCGATGCGGCCGAGGCCGCGGCCTGGGTGCAGTACTGCAACGGCGGGGCCGACAGCGAGTTTGGAAGCCGGCGCGCGCGCAACGGACATGCTGAACCCTACGCCGTGCGCTACTGGAGCGTGGGCAACGAGACCTACGGCGGCTGGGAGATCGGCCATGTTCCCGCCGAGGAGTACGGGCACAGGTTCCTCGAGTTCGCAGAGGCGATGCGGGCGGTCGATCCGGGGATCGAGCTGATCGCGGTCGGAGCCGATCCGGTGAATTACCCCGGGTGGAACCACACGGTGCTCGAGATCGCGGGCGAGCAGATGGACTATCTGTCGGTACACTACTACTGCCCGCACCGGCGCGAGGATGCGCGCGCCGACGAGCAGTATACCGCCATCGTGGCGGCGCCGGTGGACGTCGAGCGGCGGCTGGCAATGGTTGGTGAGACCATCCGCGAGGTGCTCGGGCCCGACGGCGGCGTGCGCATCGCCTTCGACGAATGGAATGTGTGGCTGGACGCGAATCGGGATACACTCCTTGAGGAGCGGTACGAGTTGCGTGACGCGCTGTTCGCCGCGGGCGTGCTCAACGCATTGCAGCGGCGGTGCGCGGACGTGACCATGGCTAACCTGGCACAGCTTGTCAACGTGCTCCCGGCCATCACCACCTCACCCACCGGCGCGTGGGGGACACCCCTGTATCACGCGTTCCGGCTCTACGTGGACGAGTGCGGGCCGGTGGCGGTGGCGTGCTCGTGCGCGTGCGAGAGTTTCGACGCCCCGGCTTTCGGGAATATCCCCGCGCTCGAGGCAGTCGGCTGGATTGACGCGAGTGCGACCGTGTCGGAGGATGGCGGTCGGCTGGCCCTGGCCATGGTGAATCGGCATCGGACCGAAGAGGTCGAGGCGGAGATTGAGATCGCGGGCGCGCGGCCGGGAGCGGCGCGGATATCGGTGTTGTCGGGAGAGAGCGAACGTGCGGGGGGCTCCGAACATGCGCCGGAGGCGGTGAGCATCGTGCGCGAGTCGGTGGCGGCAAAGCAGGTGGAGACGCTGCGCCTGGCGCCGCACGCGGTGACGATCCTGACGGTCGAGCTGGCTTCGGAGTGAGGCGATCTGCGGGCGCCAGGTTTAAGGTCTGGTGACATGCAGGTGCATGGAATCGGGCGGGGAATTGTTAATGACTGAGGACATGACGGAGAGGCCGGATTGCCGGGTGATGACAGCCGCGGTCGGGCGCGCTTGACGGTGTCTGGTGCCGCGGGTATAATCGCGACGGTAATGTAGACCTCATTGTGAAGGCTCCTTCACCACGGCAGGCAAGAGGTGCAGGCCATGCGCAGGTCTCGCGGCAGAAAGCTCATCGGGCAGATGTTGACGGAAAAGGGCTTCATCACAGATGAGCAACTTGAGCAGGCGCTGGCGGCTCAGGAGCAGAGCACGCAGCGCATCGGCGAGATCCTTCTGGATCTCGGGTTCATCGAAGAGGAGCCTCTGTATCAAACGCTGGCGGAGCAGATGAACGTTGAGTACGCCAACCTCAGGCAGATCAAAGTGGACCCGGGCGTGGCGACGCTGATCACCCAGGACATGGCCAAGCGCTACATGGCTCTGCCGGTGGACCGCGGTACTGCGGGAACGATTCGCGTGGCGATGGCCGAGCCCACCGACGTCATGGCGCTGGATGATCTGAAGATGCGGCTGCAGGTGCAGGTGGAGCCGATGCTGGCGCCGGCGCAGCGCATCGAGCAGACCATCGAGAGGGTGTTCCGGGAAGCGCCGGCGGGGGGGGGCGCGGGCGCCGGCGCCCGCGGTGCGGCCGCGGCGGCGTCGGACTTCGGCATGGGGGAGATGGACGCGCTGGCGCAGTCGGTACGCGACAGCGGCATCCTGGCCGCCGAGGAGGAGATGGACGCCGACGACGAGGCGCGCATCGACACCGATCGGATCGCCGATGTCGCCGACGAAGCGCCGATCATCCGCATCGCCAAGGTGGTCATTCAGCGCGCCATCCAGGAGCGTGCGAGCGATATTCACGTCGAGCCGGGGCGCGACGGGGTGCGCATCCGCTACCGCATCGACGGCGTGCTGCACGAGGTGCTGAAGCTTCCGAAGTATGTGCATGCGCCGCTGATCTCGCGTCTGAAGATCATGGCGAACATGAACATCGCCGAGCGTCGCGTGCCTCAGGACGGACGCATCCACATCCGTCACGCCGGCGAGGACTACGACCTGCGGGTGTCCACCATCCCGACGACCCTGGGCGAGAAGTGCGTGATGCGCATCCTGGACAAGCGCGGGATCATGATGGGGCTGGAGAACCTCGGGTTCACCGGCGAGATGATGACGCAGATGGAGCTGCTCATCCGCCAGCCCAACGGCATGATCCTGTCCACCGGCCCCACCGGAAGCGGGAAGACCACCACCCAGTATTCGATTCTCAACCGCATCAACTCGGTGGAGACCAACATCATCACCATCGAGGACCCGGTCGAGTATCAGATCGACGGCATCAGCCAGGTGCACGTGAACCGCAAGGCGGGGCTGACCTTCGCGATCGCCCTGAAGTACTTCCTGCGGCAGGACCCCGACATCATCCTGGTGGGCGAGATCCGCGACCTGGAGACCTCGGAGATCGCCATCCAGGCCGCTCTGACCGGTCACCTGGTGCTCAGCACGCTGCACACCAACGACGCCCCGTCCACGGTTACGCGCATGATCGATATGGGCGTGGAGCCGTTCCTGATCTCGTCCTCGGTCATCGCCTCGGTCTCCCAGCGGTTGGCGCGCAAGCTGTGCGACGAATGCAAGCACCCGTACACGCCTCCGCGCGACCAGCTTCTGGGTCTGGGTTTCGACCCGGATGCGCCCGAGAACCAGGGCGTCACGTTCTACAAGGGTGAGGGCTGTTCGAACTGCCGCAACACCGGCTACCGCGGGCGCATCGGCATCTTCGAGCTGATGGTGATGAACCAGGAGATCCGCGAGCTGGTGGTGCGCCGCGCGTCCGCCGACCAGATCAAGGAGGCGGCGCTGGCGAACGGCATGATCACCCTGACTTCGGACGCGCTCGACAAGGCGGTAAAGGGCGTCACGGATGTGGACGAGATTATGCGCGTCGTGTCCACGGTGAGGTAGCATTCGCGGGGCCACGGCGCGTGGCCAGGAGGCCGATTGCATGGCAACCGAGACACGCAGCAGGCGGAAGGTCAAGCCGATCAGCGACGTGCATATTGACGAGCTGCTCGAGCTGGTGGTTGAGCACAATGCCTCGGATCTGCACGTCACGGCGAACCTGCCGCCGGTGCTGCGGATCGACGGTGAGCTGAAGAAGACGCGCTACGAGCCGGTGACGGCGGACGTGGCGCAGCGTATGCTCTACGACATCCTGACCGACGACCAGGTCCAGCGCTTCGAGACCGACCTGGAACTCGACTGCGCGTACTCCTTCCAGAACGTGGCGCGCTTTCGTGTGAACATCTTCCGCGACCGGGGCACGGTGGCGGGCGCCTTCCGTCTGATCCCGCGACGCATCCCGACCATTGAGGAGCTGAGTCTGCCGCCGGTGATTGCCGAGCTGTCGCGGCGCGTGCGCGGGCTGGTGCTGGTCACGGGCCCGACCGGCAGCGGCAAGTCCACGACCCTGGCGTCGATGATCAACCAGATCAATCACGAGCGTGCCGAGCACATCATCACCATCGAGGACCCCATCGAGTATCTGCACGAGCACAACAAGTCGGTCATCAACCAGCGCGAACTCGGCCACGATACCCACAGCTTCAACAACGCGCTGCGCGCGGCCCTGCGCGAGGACCCCGACGTGCTGCTGGTGGGTGAGATGCGCGACCTCGAGACCATCCAGCTCGCGGTCACCTGTGCCGAGACCGGTCACCTGGTCATGGCAACGCTGCACACCAACAGCGCGGCCGAGTCGGTGGACCGCATGATCGACGTCTTCCCGCCCGAGCAGCAGGAGCAGATCCGCATTCAGCTCTCCAACAACCTGGTTGCCATCCTCTCCCAGCAGCTCCTGCCGCGCGCGGGCCAGCCGGGCCGAATCGCAGCGATTGAGGTCATGATCGCCAACTCCGCCATCCGCAACCTGATTCGCGAATCGAAGAGCCACCAGATCACCTCGATGATTCAGACCGCAGGCGAGATCGGGATGCAGACCATGGACCAGGCGCTGCGCGATCTCTACCAGCAGAGTCTGATCACCTACGAGGACGCGATGCGCCGGGCGCAGAACCCGATCGAGCTGGAGAAGCTCATCCACGGTGGTGGGGACGCGACGTAGCGATGTTAAGCTTTGTGGAACCCGTTTACCTGCTGGTGCGATGGTTACATTACTATTGACGGGTCCTCGTCCATGCGCCGGCGGAGGAGTTGGTGAAGTATGCCGACATTTCAGGTCAAGGCCAAGGACAAGACGGGGCAGCAGGTGGAACAGACCCAGGAGGCCGCGAGCAAGGAGGCTCTCATCAAGTCCCTGCGCGACCAGGGGCTGTTCCCCACGCAGATCAAGGAGCAACGCGTCTCCAAGGTCGCCAAGAAGTCGGGCAAGAGCTTCAGCTTCAGCTTCGGGAAGCGCGTCGGACTCAAGGACCTCTCCATCTTCTGCCGGCAGTTCGCCACCATGATCAATGCCGGCGTCTCCCTGGTGCGTTGTCTCGACGTTCTGGAGCAGCAGACCTCGAATGTGGGCCTCAGGGAAATCATCCGTGACATCCAGGCGGAGGTCGAGGGCGGAGCCACGCTGTCCAAGTCGATGACCAAGTATCCGCGGGTGTTCAGCGAACTGGCGACCGGTCTGGTGCGTGCGGGCGAGGTCGGTGGTGTGCTGGACGAGACCCTCGAACGGCTCGCGGTGTTCATGGAGAAGGACCTGGAGTTGCGCCAGAAGATCAAGTCGGCCATGACCTATCCGGTGCTGGTGATGATCGTGGCCATCGGTATCGTGAGCTTCCTGGTCATGTTCATCCTGCCCAAGTTCATGCAGCTCTTCCTCGATCTGGGGATGGAGGAGAGCGACTTCCCCGCCCCCACGCGGCTGCTGATGAACATCAGCCACTTCGCGATGGACAAATGGTACATCATGATCGGCATCGTGGTGGGGCTGTGGATCGCGATTGGCCGGATCAAGCGCACGAAGACCGGGAAGCGCTACTACGATATGCTCACGCTCAAGGTGCCGGTGTTCGGCTCGCTGAACCACAAGATCGCGGTCTCGCGGTTCGCGCGCACGCTCTCCACGCTGTTGTCCTCGGGCGTGCCCATCCTGCAGGCGATGGAGACGGTGGCGGGCACGGTGGCCAACGACATCATCGCCGACGCCATCCTGCTCTCGCGCGCGAGCATCCGTGAGGGTGATACCATCGCGGCGCCGCTGGCCGAGAGCAAGATGTTCCCGCCGATGGTCGTGCAGATGATCACCATCGGGGAGGAGACCGGTCAGCTCGACAGCATGCTGGAGAAGGTCGCGACCTTCTATGAGCGCGAGGTGGATGCGGCGGTGGAAAGCCTCACGGCCGCCATCGAGCCGGTCATGATCGTGGGCCTGGGCTTCATCGTCGGCTTCATCGTCATCTCGATGTTCCTGCCGCTGATTGGCGTTATCCAGAACCTGAGCCAGTAAGGCCCAGGGCTTGCCAGCGGTGTTGCGCATCCGACGGCGGCCGGCTCTCGGAGCCGGCCGCCGTGTCATGATAGCGGGCCGCGAACCGCGGCGTTCGAGGTGAGTGCGCTGGGTGCCAGCGGGGTGGTGCAGGTGGCGGCGGTGGTGATCTTCCTGACCGGAGCGGCCATCGGCAGTTTTCTTAACGTGGTCATCTTCCGCCTGCCCCGCGGCGAGTCGCTGGTGCGTCCGCGGTCGCGCTGCCTGAGCTGCGGCGCGACGCTGGGCGTGGTGGACCTGGTGCCGGTGCTCAGCTACATCGCGCTGGGGGGGCGCTGTCGGCACTGCCGCCGGCCCTACAGCCCGCGCTACATGCTGGTGGAGCTGGCGACGGGGCTGGCCGCGCTGGGCGCGTGGTATCTGATCGGGCCCACGCCGGAGGCGCTGGTGTCGTTCATCATCGTGTGCTGTCTGCTCGTGGTGTTCTTCGTGGACCTCGACCACTACATCATCCCGGACGAGGTGGTGGCGCTGATCGCGGTGGGCGGGGTGGGGCTGGATGTGCTGGCGTTGGTGCAGCGGGGCCGGTCCGCGGCGGTGGTGTTCCACGAGCAGATCTCGTCGGGCCGCGGCTACGAGGTGGTGCTGCCGGCGTCGGTGGTGGGGATGGCGGTGGGTGCGGGGGTGTTCGTGGCCATCGCCTTCGTGGCCGAGCGGGTGTTCCGCCGTCCGGGCATGGGCTGGGGCGATGTCAAGCTCGCGGGGGCGATGGGGGCGGTGCTCGGCCCCGGCTACGAGTTCTTCACCTTCTTCCTGCTGGCGGTGCTCATCGGGGCGGTGGTCGGGCTGGTGACGATAGCGCTGGGCCGGCGCGGGCGCCGCGACTACCTGCCTTTCGGGCCGATGCTGGCCGTGGCGGGGGCAGTGATGTTGTACTTCGGCGATGTTGTGACGCCGGTCGTGATGTCGCGATTCATGCTGGGGTAGAGGCACATACTGCGCTGTGCGAGTGCGGGGCGCGCGTGCAGGGTTTAGGGACACTCGTCGCCGGGTAGAAAGATGACTGACGGCGCGGGCGCCAGGTGCGACCGCGCCGGATTCGGTGACGAGTTGACTTGCCCACGCGGGCTGCCGCGAGCACAATCCGGGAGGCTCCTGACTGATGAGGACGCGAGTCGGCCGCAGCCGGGGTTTTACGCTCGTGGAGATGCTGGTAGTCATCTCCATCATTGTTGTACTGGTGGCGATCCTCGTGCCGACGATTCAATCGGCGCGTGAGTCGGCCCGCCAGGCCCAATGTCGCGCCCAGATGAACAAGCTGATGGTGGCGATGGCGGAGTACAAGCGGCAGTACAAGTACTACCCGCCGCGGCCCATCTACGACAGCACCCGCCAGCTCTACATCGGCGGGTTCTCGTCGCTGTACCCGGAGTTCATCGAGACTTGGGATGACCTGGTGTGTCCCGACGACCGCACGATCTTCGGGAAGGAAGAGGAGGCCAAGGCGCGGCGCTACAGCAGCTACAACGGCCGCATCAACATGGCGGACGACCCCGCCTCGGCCACTCCGTGGGATTTCGACACCGATCCGGACACCGGCAACCAGACCATCACCTACAACTACAACGGCTTCGACGTCAAGGGCTGGGACAGCAACACGCCCTTGATGCAGGGCACCGATCCGCTGCCGGTGTGGCTGTCGGCTGAGAATCGTACGTGGAAGCACTACCCGCGGCTGGCGAACCGGTACGCCCCGGAGTACACCGTGGTGTGCCACTGTATCTTCCACCGCGACTTCTACAACAAGGCGCAGGACAAGCGCGATTTGATCATCAGGCTGAGCAATGAGACCGAGCAGATCGTGCTGCAGAACTGGCAGCAGCCCGACAGCGACGGCGCGAGCTTGTTCCAGAAGCAGGACTAGCGGCCCTGCGGACCGCGTGAGTGTCCGGGCGAGTCGGCGCGAAACGGGAGCGACCAGATGGTGAGAAGACTCAGAGGCACCACAGGAGACGGACGCGGCGGCTTGACGCTCATCGAGCTGCTGGTGGCGATGTCCATTCTGCTGGTCGGCATCTACGCCGTGGCACGCGGCTTCCCGTCGCTGTTCGGCAACCTCGACGAGGAGAAGCAGCGCACGGCGATGGTGCGCCTGGCCGAGGATCAGATGGAGCGGCTCAAGGCCAATCCGCAGCTCATCCCCGAGGCCATCGCGGGCCACGATCCGGTCTCGATGGCGGTCATTAGCCCCGAGGTCTGGCCGGACGAGAGCGTGGACCCGACGGCCGGCAACCCGCGCGATGACCTGACCTGGGTGCTGGGCGAGACCTTCGAGGTGCCCGCGGCGCAACCCGGCGCGGCCTTCACGGCCTACACCCTCAACCTGGGGCCGGCCAGTGTGCAGGACCCCACCAGCGTCGGCGACTACTTCCAGGTATTCAGGCTCGAGCGCCTGCACCTGCCCGATCTCACCGAGGCGCAGTGGGTGATGGCCGGGCGGCCGCTGGAGGACGACCAGTTCTTCCTCGACAGCGCCGGCTACCTGTTCGCGCCCACGCAGTACCCCACGGCCCGGGTTGACTACTGCTGGGTGGATGACACCGGCACCCCGCACTGGGTCTACGATGAGGTCGCGACCAACGCGCGGGTGTCGGTGACGGCGGTCCCGGTGCGGGCGGCGGAGCTGACCACCAACCCGGTCTTCGCCAATGTGGTGACCGAGCGCTCGCGGGCGAAGGCGATGGTGCGCTACACGGTGATGATAGGCACGCCGGCGGACGTGGGGCCCGGGATCGCGGTGCTGGAGAGCAACTACGGCGCCACGCTGCTGCTGCCGGCGCAGGACGCGGGTGCGGTCATGCACGTGAACTATCAGCTCAAGACCGAGCCCGACTCGGCGGGGAACCCGCGCCGAGTGCCGGTGGTGATCGAGGAGCTGACCGCGCCGACGCAGCCGCCCTACCGCATCGACCTGAAGTTCGGCGGCATCGATGACGCGCAGCCGCTGTTCGACACCGATCTGACGGGCGCGCCGCTGGCGAGCCCGGCCTCGGTGCTGGTGCTGGATATGACCACGGGGGACAGTTGGACCGACGCCGAGCCGTGGATCGACCTCGACTACGCGGCCGGGCGGCTGACCCTCGACTGGGACGACGCCGGCGCGCCGATGACGGCGGCGCAGGTGCGGGGCCGGGAGCTGCGCATCTACTACCGCACGCTCGACGGCCACGTGATCACGGTGGAGAAGGCGCCCGACTACTTCCTCGAAGAAGCGATCATGCAGACCTACCAGGATCCCAACCCGGCGCTGGATGAGAGTGATAAGGTGGACTACCGCTACTTCAGCGCGGCCCCGGCGCCGGGCGATCCCGCGTACACCCAGCTTGCCTTCCCCGCGTCGGCGGCGGGCCAGGCGGTGTGTGTGGACTACCTCACCGGCACCGGTGCGCCCTACGAGCGTGTCAGTGGCGAGATGCACGTGGTGGACACCACCTCGTTGAGCATCGTGCTGGATCGGCCGGACGTGGCCGCCATCGTGCGGGTGCGGGGCGTGTCGGTGAAGGTGCGCGGCTGGTGGCACGATGCGCGCGGCCGGGTGCAGATGATCGATCTTGATACTTTCCTGACGCCCAAGCCGTTGCTGTAGGACGCGGCGAGGAGAGGCGGACTGAGATGCTGGCGCGCAGGCGCGAATCGCTGACCGTAATGGAGGCCGGACGCCATCGGGGCGGCCGGTCGCAGGGCGGGTTCACGCTCATAGAGCTGCTGGTCGTCATCGGCATCGCGGTGCTGTTGCTGGCGATGATGGTGCCGACGGGCAAGGCGATGCGCGAGAGCAACCGGGCGATGGCGTGCAAGTCGCAGCTTATGCAGTTGGGCCAGGCCCTGAAGGCCTACTACGCCGACGAGGGCGGGGCGCCACCGTTCTACATCGACGCGACCGACGACACCAGCGTCGATCCGCACGGCGCCGGGCTGATGGCGCTCTACGAGCTGGGCTATCTGCACCGGCGGGAGAGCCTGCACTGTCCGCGCGATGTCTACGCGGACGGGGACTCGCCGGACTACTTCCACAGCTACCAGCGCAAGGATGAGGACGTGGACACCTCGGCGGGGACGGAGCTGGACGCGTGGCCGTATCTCAACAGCCGCGGTGTGACCGATCCGGCGAACCCGTACTACCGGCGGCAGCTTCAGCCGGCGGCGGATGTCGGGGGAGTGTCGCCGGTGCCGGTTATCCATCCGGACTGGCGGCCGGCCGACGACACAGTCGTGACCTGGTGCCCGCTGCATACCGACTACCTGCGTTCGGGCGATGTGGGCCACTACCTGGTGTTGTTCTGGGACGGTAGCGTAGTGCGTATTCCCAAGGATGTCATGTGCGATCCGTCGCTCGCGCCGGACGCGCCGTGGAAGGTCGGGCATGACGACGGCTTCGAGTAAGGCCAAAGCGCGGCGGGTATACTGCCAACGTGGCAACCACCGGCGGCTGCGACGGGCATCTCCCAGAGACGGGTCGGTCAGGGACAATCGCGCAGTTGGAGACAGGTAATGATTGCAGAACGCGGCAGACATGACAGGATCAGGCCACGCGGGACGGCCCGGGGCCGGGCGGGATTCACGCTTATTGAGGTCCTGGTGGTCCTGGCGATTCTGGTCATTCTCTTCGCGCTGCTCTTCGCGCCGATGATCGCGAGTCTGGACATGGTCACGCTGGCTCAGTCACGGGTGACCATGCAGAACGCGGTGCGCACGGCGATGGAGGATATGCGCCGGGAGATCAGCAACGCCATGTACATCTACCCGACCCCGGGCCTGGTGCTCAAGGGGGCCGACGGGCTGCTGGGGACGGGGGATGACATCCGCATCCCCAACTACTCCGAGATCGTGTTTGTGACCCCGGGGCGTGCGGCCACCGGCGAGCTGCTCGAGCCGTTGCAGCCGCGCACCGACGGCATGGGCAACATCGTCGCCACGCGCCTGCGCGCCGGCCTGCTCGACGAGTCTCAGCCCTACAGCGAGACCAACCCGTTCGTGCTGTTGCGCGAGGAGGGGATCTACACCCGCCACGAGGACGCGACGCGCGTGTGGTGGGACTTCGCCAACATCGGCGGGGTGGCCAGTCCGATCCGCAACCTGCTCACGCCACGCTCGAACTTCGACATCCCGGTCTCGCATACGGTGTGCGCCGAGTGCGGCGCCGTGGTCGAGGGCTACACCGATGTGTGCCCTAACGGCTGCACCGGCGGGCAGTTCATCTACCTGCACGACAACCTGCAGTTCCGCCCGGAGCGTATCTCGGGCGAGGTGCTGCAGGCGTCGGCCCACAACACCATCTACCAGGCACGCCACGCCGCGTGGGCCGGGCTGCACAATCCGGGGAACATCCTGCTCAACGACCTCGACGGGGCGGGCACGCTGGCTCAGCTCGGCGCCTCGGAGTTGGACCCGCGCATCGTGGTGATCAACCCCACGGATATGTCGGTCCCGCGCGACACGTGGACCAACACCGACACATCGAACATGGTCATCACCTACAACTCCGACCGCGGTGCGGTGCAGGTGGGCGCGACCACCGGGCGCTGGGTCGCGGCGGCCGATCCGCTCGCGGCGGTGGTGCCGGGCGAGTACTACCGGATCAATGTCCAGGACGGGCGGCCCGACCTGGCCGCGGCCGGTCCGATCGACAGCTATGATGAAGACGGGGCCATCAGCGCGGTGCGGCAGTGGGACCTGGTGCCGATCTACCCGAGTCTGGGCCCGCTGACCTGCACCGACTGCGGCGGCAGCTTCGACCCGACGATCTACAGCCCGGGCGATCCGTGCCCGAACCCGAGCTGCAGCGGCGTGCTGGTCTCAACCGCCCAGCCGGGCGATCCGGCGATGCCCATCGCTTACCGCATCGACCCGACGCGCGGGGGCGCCTATCCGCCGGCGAAGATCGTGCCGCAGAGCGTGCGCGTCGTGGTGTGGGCGCGCGACTCGGCGGGGCGGGCCTACCAGGCGGTCTACTCGGAGACCACGACTACCGACCAGTCCGAGATCGGCGACCGGCAGTTCGCGGTGGTCTACTCCGACTACAACCAGCGCGCGGAGGTGCGCTTCAACGAGCTGGCGCCGCCCAGCCCGCGGCTGTTTGACCGCAATGGTAACTTCGTGGTGGACGCGGGCGATTTCCCCGGCGGGGCGACGCTCGACAGCTTCGGGATCTACATCCAGTACTACTTCCGGCGCAACTATGACCCGACGGCGCCGCAAAACGACTTCATCATCAAGGCGGACTATTCCACCAACCAGGTGATCAACCTGGAGCTGGCGCTGCAGCGCTACTACGAGCTTGAGCCTGACCCGAATAACGCGGACGCGCTGATCATCCCGGCGGACGCCACGCCGGACCGGGTGGCGGCGCAGGGGCAGGCGAGCGTCAGGAACCTGAGCCGATGATCGGGACCACGAACGGAGCCGGCGTGCGGCGGAGGCCGAAAGTGATGCGACGAGGCAGACTCAAGCGAGCGTGCCGGGCCGGAGGGCGCCGTGGACAGGCGCTCCTCGTGGCCGTGCTGCTGATGATGGCGATCCTGCTGATCGGGATCCTGTTCGTTGCCCTGGTCACCTACAACCAGAGCCAGTCCACACGTCACGAGGATCTGGTGGCGGCGCAGGCGCTGGCGGAGGCCGGTATCCGCTACGCGAACGACCAGCTCACGCACAGCCCGCTGGGCGCCGACTGGCGGCCGCCCGAGCCGCCGGCGACCTACACCGACGGCTCGCAGGACTCCGAGATCGCGGGCCCGGACGGGCTGGTGGACACCGAGGACGACTACTACACCTCGATGGAACTCGAGCGCGGGTGGGCGCCGCTGGTGGACTCGACCACCGGCCAGTACGTGCGGCGCGGCTTCAGCCGCATACCCGACACGCGCCGGCCCGGGGCGACCACGCAGGCGGCCAGCAACCTGCTGCTCGGCGGCGGCTACTTCCTGCTGCGCGTCACCTACGACCCCTGGGAGCCGGGCGATCCGGGGACTCCCGACCCGCTGAGCTGGCACATCAAGATCGAGTCGATCGGGCGGGTGGACGCCACGCAGGTCTACCGCAAGCTGGTGGCCTACAAGCCGATCCCGACGCTCAACTACGCGCGCTTCGTAACCGACACGACCGGTGACAGGCGGCCGGCGGTGTTCGGCATCCCGCCCTACATCGACATGGACAACGACGGGACCATCCCGCCCGGGACCTCGAGCGCTCCTTCGGTGGAGTGGCTGCCCACGACCATCCGCGGCCCGGTGCAGGTCAACGGGGAGCTGCGGGTGGCGGGCGCGCCGCACCTCGACCCGGGCACGGGCGTGCCGGTCGAGGCCAGCACCAAGTTCGAGCTGCTCGACACTATCAGCCCGGCAGGCTACCCGCGTGCCGACGTAATCGCGGTGACGGGCGGGATCGAGAATCTCGACGGCATCGACAACGCGGCGGAGGTCACGGTTGATGACGGCGCTGTCACCACCGCCTTCCTGCTGCAGAGCAGCGATCCGGCGTTCGACACGATGGGCGGGCACGTCCGGGACGGGGTGTCCGGCACCAGCGGGGGCGACTCGCGCTTCGCCTCGAAGGTCACGCCGCCGGTGCTCACGCTGGGCGATGCGGCGACCTTCGACGGCTACCGCGAGCTGACCCGCGACTCAGGCGAGATGGTGGAGTACCCGGTCGGCTCGGGTAAGTACGTGAATACGGGCGCGTGGGGCTTCGGTGCGGGCATCTACGTGGACAACTTCGACGATGTGCAGTACAACCACGATATCCAGTTGCTGCTCGCCGACTGGGAGCGGCCCAGTTCAGCCGGTGGCGCGCTGTCGGCCGACAGCGGCTGGAACGCGCTCTACACGACCTACTCGCCACCGGCGGTGGTCATCGAGCTGCTGCCCACCGAAGCGGCGGCGGGCAACTACGAGACCAGCACCAATCCGGCCGATGTGGGCCCGGGCGAGGTGTGGTGGCCGGGCCACGAGCCCGGGCAGCCGGGCATCAGGATCACGCGCTACGACGGCAAGCACTGGCGCGCGCCCGACGGCTCGGATTCGGGGCTCAACACGCGCCTCTTCGATTACCCGACGCAGTGGCTGGACGGGACCCCCGACGAGCCCGCGAACCCGATCATCGTGGCCGAGGGCAATGTGCGCATCTCGGGCCAGCTTCCCCCGGCGGTAGTCAATGCCGGGACCGACCTGCGCCGCCCCTATGACATCACGGTGGTTTCGGGCGGCACCATCTACATCGATGGCCAGATCCTCGCGCCCAACGACTACCTGAGCGTCCCGGTGGCCGATGAGTTCAACACCCGGCTGGCGCTGTTTGCGCGCGATTGCGTATGTCTTAACGCCACGCAGATCGTGCCTCAGCTCACCACCGGGACGGCTCCGGCGGTGCCCGACGATCCGCTTAACCCCCAGGACATGGAGAAGCATTGGGAGCTGGCGCCGGGCTCGGATGGCCGCGCCTACAGCACCTTCTTCTGGGGCGGGTCACCCATGGGCACGGGTGTGGCGCTGATCGCGCGCCAGGCGGGCGGCGATCCCGGCCCGGCCGGGGTATCGCTCAACACCTGGGTGTCGGGTGCGGGCTACACGGCACACGTCTTCGGGGCCGCGCCCCCGCCGATGTTGAGCACGACCTTCGTCTTCGTGCCGCCCGCGACGGTGTTCCCCGGCGGCGCGCTGCCGCCCCAGCCCTACGGGGTGGAGGGTATCGCGCCCGACTGGGCGCCCTACCGCGAGCCGGCTGCGGGGCTCCCGTGGGACCTGGCGGGCGAGCTGAACGCGACGCCCGGCCTGGCCAACGGCATCGTGCTGGCGCATGCGGACCCGAATCTGTCGGCGGGCTCAACCAGCTACTGGGTGAAGAAGTGGAAGATCGGCGAGTATAACTCGGACGGGCTGCCGGTGGGGGCCATCAACGCGCAGGTGAGCGCCACGGTCTACGCCGAGCGCGGCTGCTGGTACGTGCTGACCGCCGACTACTTCGACGATGAGGTGAGCGGCCCCGAGGCGGTCGAGAACCGGCGCTACAACTACAAGCTGACCTTCACCGGGACGATTGCGGAGAACTTCACCGCGCCGGTTGAGGCGGTGCAGGCGTGGACCGACAAGATGGCGTATCCGGCCGAGTACTCGGGCCCCACGATCGCCGACCTGAGTCGGTGGGGCACCATCGAGTACCAGTTCGATGAGACCCTGCGGCTGGTGCGCTACCACAGCACGGTGGCGAATCCGATCAACCCGGCCGCGAATCTGCCCCGGGTGCCCCTGCTGCCCGTCAGTCCCGACCTGGTGTACTACGGCGAGGCGCAGTAGTCCCTGCGGCCTCTCGTCTTCCGGGCACGGCACGGAGGTAATTGACATGCGGTTGCGCCGCAACTGCCTGCTGCTGAGTGCACTTATCCTGTTCCTGGCGGCCTTCCCGGCCCTCGCCGCGCGCACGACCTTCCGCTACGACGCGGCACAGCGCGTGGTGAAGGCGTGTGTGCTGGGGCTGCCCGGACAGGTATACGCCGCTCCGGGCCCGGGTGAGACGCTGCACCCGAACCCGTACGTGATCGAGGGGCTGCGCCGCTCCGACCTGGTGCCCGACGACTGGGTGTTCGAGAACCCGCTGGCGCCGCCCACGGTGGTGGCGGGCGAGGCGCCGGTGGACTTCGCCGTCAAGGGCACGCGTGAGTACTGGTTCGTCCCCCTCACCGACCAGAACGCGCGCTCGCTGGTGGGCATGGACCTCATCTACATCTGCGCGCCGGATCTGAACCTGAGCTTCCTGCAAAACGAGGGCCTGCGCGCCGCCGTGGAGGCCGGGGCGCTGTTGTGGGTGGACAACGACACGGCGGCGGGGGGCACCACCTGGACGAGCTTCCCGTGGGCCTTTGAGTTCTCCGACATGGGCGCCGGGTCATTCGGCCACGTGGCGCTGGATGGTCGCCACGGCCTGCTCAACGAGCCGTTCCCGCTGGGCGAGTCGGGCGTGGCGTGGCTGGGTGATGTGCCCGACTGGGTGGACTTCTCCTCGGGCATCACCAATGTGACCGGCGAGTACATCACCAACCTCGAGTCGATCTTCCACACGGTCGTGCAGGTAGGGCAGGTCGCTGCCGACGGGCAGATCGTCAACCGCCAGCCGTTCGTGGCCGCCGCGTCCTACGGCAGCGGCGGCATCGTGCTGACCACCGGAGGTGTGGGGCTGGACGTCGCCGAGTGGCTGGGCGCCGGGTCGTCGGGAGTGGGCTACGTGGCCGGGCGGCGGCCCTCCCCGGACGGGGTGCAGGCGCCGGACGTGAAGCTCGCGCTCAACATGGTCCAGTGGAACGATCGCTGGGAGCAGGCGCGACGCACGCCGCGGGCCGCCGCCACCAGCGTGGCGCGCGCCCCGGGGCCGCTGGACATCGTGTGGCAGTACCCCGATGCCGACGAGGACCTGGCCGCGGTCGCTCTGGGCCCGGTGGTGTCCACGCCGGTGTACGGACGCGGCATGGTGTACGCGGTGAGTGTGCCGACCACGGCCGGTGGCGTGCCGGCGGCGGAGGCGCAACTCACCTGCCTGGACCTCAGCCCCGAGCAGAGTCTTGACGGGGACGCGTGGCCTGATGACGGCATCGCCGACTACGGCTTCGGCACCAGCCACGATGTGGTGTGGCAGGTGCCGCTGGGGGCGGGGCGCACGCCGCGCTACGCCGCGCCGACCCTGGCGACGCTTGAAGTGCCCGGGGCCAACGGCTACGACGTGCCCATCCAGGTGGTGCTGGTAAGCACGGTCAACGAGCCGAGCACCACTGAGGGCTACGTGACCTGCTACAACGCCACCATTGACTCCGACATTCTCGCCCAGGTGCCTGCGCCTTTCAATGCGCCGGGCGCGGTGATCTGGGAGCGCGTGATCAGCGGTTACGGCGGAGTCGGCGAGGTCGTGGACCTCTCGACGCCGGTGGTGCACAACGGTTTCGTCTACGTGCTTGCGAGCGAATATGACGGCAGTCTGCCGGGGCCGCCCCCGCAGCGGACATACGGGCGCGTGCATTGCTTTGAGCTGAACTTCGACTGGAGCACGGGCAACCCGGATGACGCCGGGTGGTGGGTCTACCCGTCATCGGCGAACGACCTCGATGGCGTCGGTGTGCCCATGACCGGCGTCGAGGAGCAGCGATCACTGCCGCCGTTGCACGCTCCCGCGTGGGTCATGGACCCGGGGGCCGGCTCCCGCGCCCCACTGCCGCCGGCGCCGGGGGCGATCCCGGTGGTGCACGCGGCGGGCGGCACGGTGGACGGTGGCCTGGCGGATGCGCTGGTGACCTTCGGCACGCCGGTCACCAACGTCTATGACGCCGGGCCGGGGCGCGTGACCTTCGACCCGACCGCCGGCGGGTGCCAGTTCTGCGTGGTGCCGGCGCCACTGGTGCGCAGCACCGGCGCGGTGCTGCTCAACCAGGACTACTACCTGGGTCCCGTCAACTACGACATGATCAACGATGCCACCGACAACACGGTGCTGGCGGTCGATGGCACCACGGTGGTGCCCGACTCGTTCTTCGACATCCGCCATCGCCGCTACGCGCCGGGGGCGGTGCGCGAGGCCATCGTGGCCGCCGTGGCGGCCGGCGCCGACCCGATCGCAGCGCAGACCGGCGTGGACGTGCTGGTGGACTACCACCTGGCAGCCGGCGGCACGGTGACCGATGAGCCGCACAAACTGATGGGCCCGGTGCGCTGGCGCCGTCCGCTGCCCGTGGGTGACAGCATCCAGCAGCCCGCCAGCATGGACGCCGACGATGTGGTTGTGAGTGGGGGCTCGCCGATAGTTTACGGGGGGCCGCCGCCGGTCCGCAGCGGAGGGTTCACGCGCCTGGACGCAAGTACGGGCGCGGTGCGGTGGAGCTACGACCCGAGCATATCCAACCTCCCGCCGACGGCGCTGGAGGGTAGCGTCACGGCCGCCGCCTTCGACGATGAAACCGTGGTGGTGGGTGTAACCGGGGTGGACTATCCCGGGCTCAGCGCGCAGAGCGCGATCATCGGCCTGAGCCGGCAGATGGAGCCGACGGTGCGCCTGGGCTACGAGGCCCTGGCCAACAGCTACCACGTCTCGCCGGATGACAGTTCGCCGGTCGAGGTGTTCATCGCGGGCCTCGGCACGCAGATCTCGCCGATGGCCTACCGCGTCGATAAGTGGTCGCGGCGCCTGGTGTTCCCCGCCGAGACGGCCGGGAATGTGCGGGATGTCAACGGGAACTACATCGGCCCGATCTACGGCCGGACCATCCTCGTGAACTGGAGCCACGACAACGAGAGCTTCGACGACCCCACCGATGATGTGGCGATCGCCGGCGAGCTGCACTACGTGCCCGACATCGAGCGCTTCCATCACACACCGGGCTTCATCCAGCTCCGCCATCGCCCGGTGAGCCTGGCCGCCGGGGACCCGATCATCACCCGCGCCGACGGCACGCCGATTGCGCCGGCGTCGGTCACCATCCCCAATGTGATCACCGTGGGCGGGGTCAATCTGATCCCCGACGGCTGGCTCGGCATCACCGGCGCGACCGACGTCAACGGCCGCGCGGTACTGCCCGGTGACGAGCTGCTGGTCAGCTACGTCGGCTGGGATGAACGCGGCGGGAGCTTCATCACGGTGCCGAACCCGGCGCTGAACCTGGCGGTCGAGAAGCACTTCGTCGCCGAGCAGTTCGGGCCGTCGCTGTCATCGCCCGCCTTGGCCGGTGACACCATCCATGTGGGTACGCAGGGCCTGGACACCGATCTGGACGCGGCCTACGAGGCCCCGGTGGGGCGCACCGCCGCCGACACCATGCTCTCGCTCATCTGGGACCGGGCCACCGGGGTGGTGCGCAGCTTCCTGGCGCAGCCGGCGCGGCCGCAGGCGGGGACGCTGGGCATCCCGATCGTGCAGTCGTCGCCCTCAGTGGGCGATGACCGGGTCTTCGTCGGCGCGCGCATGAGTGACGCGGCGGACACGCCGGACACCACGCACGGCTATGTGAGCGCCATGGGGCCGTGGCGGGTGCTGCTGTGTGACACCGACCGCGTGGTCGAGACCATCGGCTCCGAGCCGAGCTGGGTGTGCACCGGGACCTCCAGTCCGCAGCGCGCGCAGTCGTTCGTGGGTGAGGATCTGCGGCGGCCCTTCAACCGTCCGGCACGAGCGCGACGTCTGCCCACGGGCAACGTGCTGGTGGTGGACACGGGCAACAACCGCGTGGTGGAGATCGACAGCGCCGGGCGGATCGTGTGGCCGCTGGACCTGTTCGGCTACGAGTACTACACCAGTCCGGACAACCATGACCTCAGTCTGTCGCGACCGGCGGATGCGCATCGCTACTATGATGTCGAGAGCGTAGACATCGGCGGCGGCACCATGCGTGACTTCACGGTGGTGCATACCATCATCGCCGACACGGGCAACGCCCGCGTCATCGACGTGGAGACGCGTTTCTACGACCCGGTGAGCTTCGTGCTCGACGGTCGGCAGCGGCACACGGTGCGGCGACTGACGCCGGCCTACGTGCGGGTGGGCTCGGGGCCGCGCCGCTACATGCGCGTGCGCTACACCTCGGCCCAGCCGATCCTGGACCCGGTCAACGAGAACGTGATCGGCTACCTGTGCGCCGCGTCGAACCTCAACCAGATTCTGGTGGTGGCCAACGACGGCGCGCGCACGGTCAATCCGCGCGGGAGCGTCTACACGCCCGGCGGCAGTGCCGGAGCCCGGTGGCAGTACTGGTCGTGGCTCTACGACGCCGATCCGGCGGACGCCAACTACGTCTCCAACGAGCCGCTGCAGTTCGAGAACATCAAGGACGTCGAGTGCCGCCGGTTCGGCTCGCGCATCTACGTCACGGTCACCTGCTCGCGCTACGTCGGGCGCGCGGGCGGGCCCGAGCACGCGCTGGCGTCGGCGGGGCCGGGGGTGTTCGAGTTCACGATCGACGTGAGCGACGGCAACCCGGACAACTGGGGGCTGGACGAGATGGGCACGGGCGCGCCGTGGCCGACCGAGGATCCGCACTGGTTCTTCGTGCGCGCGGACTACCTCGGTCGCCCGATGACCCAGATCATCACCGCCCAGGGCACAGCAGATGAGCACCGCTACGACAAGCGCTGGTTCCCGGTGAGCGCACAACGCCTGCGCTCGGGCGACCACCTGATCGTCAACAGCCTGAGTCAGATCGAGAGCGCGACGCTGAGGAACATCGGGTCGGGAGTACGCGAGGCGGTGCTGGGCAGCCACATATTCGAGGTCTCGACGAATCTGAACGTGGTGGCCGACCCGACCGATGACACGCACTGGCTGGACCCGGAGCGGTCCGTACCTGCGCCGGGGGAGATGTGGGCGGACCCGTTCACGCAGCCGGCGTATGCGGAGGTCAGGTGAAGCAGCCGGTGACCGGCAGTTCGGTCGCGGCCGAGGTGACCCAGCGAAGAGGTGCCAGGCATGCGTCATAGGCCGATAATCGCCATATTGTTTGCGCTTACCGTCGCCCTGCCCGCGCTCGGACAGGGGCCGCCGCCGTGGGAGGTGCGCGCGTACCTGTCCACGTACACGGACGACGGCAGCGGCGCCCGCCCGACCACGCCATCCACGTCCACGTGGACGTGGAACATGACCGAGGTGCGCAAGAAGTGGGTGTGCCCGTACTGCGGCTACTCCACGTACTGGGAGGACGGGACCCCCGGCGACGATGTCTGCCCCAACCCCTTTGGCGTCGCCGGGCATCCGGCGAACGTGCGGCTGGTGCAGGCCGACGCGAAGACGCGCGTGCTCGGCGCGCTGGCGACAATCTCGTGCGACGCAGATGGCGACCAGGACGTGCCGCTCATCGGCCGGCCGTTCCACCCCGGGGGGCTGATTGAGCCGATCTGGAATGACACGCCGTCGCCGTGGGAGACGCCGACGCCGGAGAACGTGGCGTCGTACCTGACCGCCCGTGTTGATAACCTCGACAGCGGAGCGCAGCCGCTGGTGCAGAACGGCGACGGGGTGCGCTTTGTGGTGGTCAAGCCCGGCGCGGTGCGCGCGGCGGCGGGCAAGCTCTACTTCGACTCCACCGATACCATCACCGCCGCGCCCAGCTTCTTCATGACCGGTGGCGCGGGGGGCAGTGCCACCGCCGATCAGTACGTCATCCACATCAATCCCTACCGCGTCTCGGACGGCGACGTGTGGTACATCCGCCACCATGAGGAGCGCAACGGCGGCGTGACGACGGTGGTCGCAATTCAGGCGTACAGCACTCTCTACGGCAACGACTTCGATTCCGCCGGGCAGATCAACGGGGCCGCTCTGGCGGCCTACGACGCCAACGGTGGCTGCCAGATCATCACCGACAGCGGGGCGCTGCGGGTGGAGATCCCGGAGCAACTCGCCGCCGACGGATCGGGGACGTGGGTGCTCAAGATCGTCATCCGGTCCAATACGCGCACCATGCCCTCGCCCGAGGAGGTCAACTACGACACGGTCTACGGCGTTGACCTCTACACCGATCCGGGCGAGGATGAGCCCGACTTCCTGGCCAACGGTATCGCCGAGGACCTCTCGACGGTCAAAGCTCCCTATGTGGTGGTGGACGACACGCGCTCGCCGTTGATCGCCAGCGCCGACATCGGCGACGGCATCGACTACCCGGTGGAGGAGAAGTTGCAGAACGGCGACGGCTTCATCAGCAGCGAGATCTGGCCCTACCGCATGCCGCCGGAGGCGGCGGGCGTGGGGCGGATCATCACGCAGTGGTCGGAACTCAACCCGTCGGTGGCGCTGCAGCGCGTCAACACCGGCGGTGTGGACATCTTCTTCCGCACCGGCGGGGAGTGGCACTACCTCGCCGACCTGGCCACGCCCAGCACCCCGCTGGTGACCAACGCGCAGGTGGCCGCGAACACCAACCTCACCGGCAGCCTGAACGAGGATTACACCTTCGTTGATGCGCGCTTCATGTGCAGTCGGCTGGACGTCAACCTCACGGGCGACCAGTGGGTGCACGGGAGCATGCCGCCGGTAGTGACCGAGGTCGATGACGAGGCGGCCACGGGGGGCTTTCCGGGCATCATCGTCGGTGACCTGGTGGCCGCGGGGCCGCCCGACCTGTACGGGGGCGAGTACGGGCCCGGCACCCACACGCCCACGCGCGAGTTCACCATCGCCAACCGCACACCGGCGCCGGTAAGCGTCTGTCCGGTGAGCGCCGGCGGCTGTGGCACGCGCTTTCTGCAATCCGAGTACGCCCCCGGCGACGTTTGCCCGGTGTGCGGAGTGGTGCTGGTGGCCGAGGACAGTGAGGCCGACGTGAACTATGACGCGCACACGCCGCCCTCGGCGCTGGTGGCGGGGAACCGCTACTGGATGACCCCGGAGGCGTTCAGGTTCGGCCCGGGCGCGGGTCCGGTGCCCCTGGGCGCGCTCGACTTTGTCCAGCAGGTATTTGCGGATATCCCGGCCTATCAGCCGCCATCGGTGCCACCGCTGGCGGGCTCGCCCTACGCCAACGATATCGACAACGATGGTGGCTACTACGGGACCATGGTGGCCTTCGATCGGCCCGGCGGCAGCGACCCCACGGACGCCAACTTCGCCTGGGACATCTACTTCCGCTCGCCCAACACCGGCCACAAGTTCGGCTCACCCGCCGAGACGGCGGCCGTGGCCGAGGCCGAGAACGTCTGTCCGGTGTGCGGAAACACCTACTCGACCGCGATCGCGCCCGCCAACTGCCCGTACTGCGGCGCGTCGCTGAACAGCGAGACGCCGCCGGTGCCCGACAGCGCGCTGGTGGCGGAGGAGTTCGATCCGTTCGGACTGCAGGTCTCGGTGATGCGCCGTGCGGCGCTGGCCGCGAACCAGCGCATCGTGGACCTGGGCTGGGTGGCGCCCGGCGTGCCGCTCACGGCGCCCAACGTCACCAATGACTCGACGGAGATGGTGGCGGGCAGCAGGCCGGAGCCGGCGGATGTGTCGGCCCGCTCCAACCTGCCGGTGCGCAACGAGGGCAATATCACCTCAGTGGCCGAGATGCGCTCGGGCTACCTGTTCCGCACCGAGATCGACCCGGCGGTACGCTCCTTCACGCGGTGGGCGCAGAGCGTGCCGCTGACGGTGGGGACGCTGTTCCGCTACCGGCCGGGTGGGCCGCTGCCGACCGACGACGTGGAGTTCGCCTCGACGATCTGGGCGCTGGGGCGCCAGGAGGCCACGGGCGCCGCGGGTGAGGAGGCCACCGCTCGGGTGCAGGCGGGCCACCGGGACGACGGCGGCGCCGCCTACGCGGGGACCACCAAGCCGGTGCCGCTGGGCCAGCCGGTGGGCAACTACGCCTCCGAGGTCATCCTGTTCATCGACCTCGACGGCAACGGGGCGCTGAACTTCTACGATGCGCTGGTGGGCGTGACCGACAGCAGCGTGACGGAGTTCGACCCGGAGGTGGATGAGCCGTTCGAGCCGGTGGCCAGCTTCGCGACGCGCATGCGCGTGGTGGAGGGGCGGCTGCCGCAGAACGACTTCTACTCGCGCGACGTCGATCCTGCGGTGCTGGTGGACCCGAACCTGGGCAACCTGCAGGTGCTGTGGGCGGGCCAGCGCGCTCCCGGTGGCGGGGCCGGCGCGCCGGCCCCGGCGGGAACTACGAGCGCGGACGCGCCATCGCCGCGCGATCCGATGAATCTGCTCTACGCGAACGCAGAGCTGAGCCTGTTCGCCCCGGACCCGCTCTACCGCGGCTACCTGTGGACGCCGGCGGGCGGCGATCCGGAGGAGGCGCGCGCGCTCACCATCAGCGCGACACCGAATGAGAGCAACTCGTCGCCGGCGGCCTACATCGATCCGAACAACGGCAACCGCTGGGCAATGTGGCATCGCTCGCTTACTTCGGCGGCGGGCATGAGTTCGCAGTTGCGCTTCGACAGCTCCGGCGATGTCAACTGGAGCGGCTCGGACGCAACCGAGTTCCTCTTCGGGACCACCGGCGCGCAGGCGGGGCTGACCGGCTTCGTGCGCGAGGGCGCCGCCAACGAGCACTGGATGTTCTGGCACACCGGGCCCGCGGGGCGTGAGATGATTCGCTTCCGGCCCGCCTTCGTGCCCGGTTCAGGGACGGTGCCGCGGGACCTGGAGCTGGCGGTCAGCAACGCGGCGCGCGCGGGCGGCGTGGGCTACTTCATGGTCGGCCCCGAGCGCTACCGCAAGCCGGCGCAGAATCCGTTCACCTACGCGCGGCAGCCGACCGCGTTCGGCAGCTACGTGGGCAACCCGGGCGATCCGGAGTTCCGCGTGGACGTGCTGTTCACGGGGCACATCCGGGCGCTGGGCAACTCCGACATCTGCTGGACGCGCTTCAACTTCGGACCGGCCAGCGCCCCGGACTTCCCGCACGTGGGCATGGACAACAACTACGGCAAGGAGCCGTTCCCGCGGGTGGTCAACGCCCGCGCGCTGCATATGCCGGCGGTCTACGACGCGTCGGGAACGCTGCGCGGGTACGTCGGGGAGCAGCTTCTGGCCAGCCCGCGGCGGCAGTCGTATCAGAGTCGCGACATCGACTGGCTGGTGTCCGAACGGCTCTTGGACCCGTCGGACCCGGCGAATCCGTTCAACTTCGCGGTCAAGCCCGACTGGACCGGGTGGGAGAGCGCTGCGGGCGCGCCCGGGCTGGAGACCTACGTCGATCCCAAGTTCTACGTCGGCGTGGTGACTGAGACGGGCGGTACGCGGACTGAGACGCTCTATGCGGTGAGCTGGCTCGACGGCGACTACGATCCGGCGACCGGCACCTACAGGGTCACGCCGGTTCTGACCGGGATCAGTTCGGGAGGCACCTTCGCGCTGCCCCTGAACCCGGGGCATCCCGACAATGACCACCTGGGCGAGCTGATCGCGCCCGGCGCGCGGGCCGAGGCCGAGGCGGCGGGCGCCTTCGCGGCGGCGGGGGACTACGAGGAGTGGCCGTCGGTGACGCTGCAGATAAGCCCGGCGTCGGGCACGCTCAAGTGGTCGTCGCCGCTGTTCAACCCCGACAATCCGGGTGACTCGCTCTCAGTCTTCAATGCGAGCAACACCCCCGACATCGTGGAAGTCACCATGTATGCCGACTACACACCGTTCGTGCGGCGCGTCACCACCGACCCGGCGGACGACGACTCGCCGTCGGCGTTCTACGATCTCGGGGACAGCAGCCGGCTCACGGTGTTCTGGCGCCGCGCCTACGGCGACACCGACACCCCTCACTTCGGGCGCCCGGCATTCATGTATCGCACCTGGACCACCGCGATCCAGGTGGGCCGACCGCCGCTGGCGGCCGGGAACATCACCGAGGTCTTTGATCTCACCGACGGCGTGGCGCTGACCGCGGGCGTCGGCTACGAGCTGAGTTCGCCGGAGAACGGGATTATCCAGATCGGGCCGGGCGCGCCGACCACGCCGGGGCTGATCGGGCACCGCATCCGCGTGAGCTACGTGGACAGCGCGGGCAACACGCAGGTGGAGCAGCACCGGGTGATCGGCTGGAGCACCGAGACGCCGGTGCCGGTGAACGCGGTGCTCTCGGAGGGGCCGTTGAGGGTCTTTCCGGAGATCTACACGATTCCGGGGACCAACTCGCAGACGGTGCGCTACTGGCTGGTGTGGGCGAGTGGGCGCCCGGTGTACGATCTGCGCGCCGCCGACAATAATGGGCAGCAGGTGCACCAGTCGTCGGACGTCTACCTGGCGGTGGTGGCGCCCGAGTACAGCAGTTTGATTGCCGACCTGCAGGTGCCGCGGCTGGGGCCGTAGAAGACCCGTGTGGAGGACGAGGGGGACGACCGGCCGAGGATGGCGATCGCCCCGGGGGAGGAGTCTTACTTTCTTAACCTGGGGCAATGAAGGGATTGTACATCGGCAGGCGAAGAGTGCATCGTCGGGGGCTTGACAGGTCCTGCGGTATGTAATACAGTAACCGGGGATCAGGCTGCCCCCGCGGCCGAGAACGCCGCAGTCTGAGGCTGCTGCACGGCAGGAGGCGCGCTACATGGCTAGGGGCGCGACGCACGTCCTGGGCCTGGACATCGGAACAGCATTCATCAAGGCAGCGGAGATCCAATTGCGAGGCGATGAACTCCACATCGTCGGCAGGCCCGCTGTCATCCCCACTCCTGACGGCGCGGTGCGGGGGGGAGTCATTGTTGATGCTCCCGCGGTCTCCGAGGCCCTGCAGGAACTCAAGAGCCGCTACGGGATGCGCGTGAAGAGCGCCATCGCCTCGGTCGGTGGGGACTCCTCGGTGGTGGTACGCATCACCGAGGTGCCCAAGATGTCCGGGAAAGAGCTGGATGAGGCCATCCAGTGGGAACTCGACGAGCAGACGCCGTTCCCCGTCGATGAAGTTATCTACGACTACGCCACTATCGAGCGCCCCGACGCCGATCCCGAGGCCACCGAGATGGAGGTTCTGCTGTGCGTGGCACAGGAGGACCTGGTGAATGCCCATGTCGAGGCGATCATGGGCGCCGGGCTGGCGCCGATCGCGGTTGATGTGGAGCCGCTGGCCATCGGTCGGGCATTGGTTGACGCCGCCGGTGAGGAGCGGGCGGATCAGACCATCGTGAACGTACATATCGGCGCGACCAATACGCTGATTCTCGTCTTCCGCCACGGACTGCTGAGCTTTGTGCGTATCATCCCCTCTGCGGGTGAGAACCTGACGCAGGCGCTGGCGCAGAATCTGATGGTGGGCCAGGACGAGGCCGAAGTCATCAAGCTCGAGCTGGGGAACCTCGAAGACGGCGGCTTTGTCGAGCAGGCCGGGGCGGAGACCGACGAGTTCGCGGGCGCGGGGATGTTCGAGGACGAGGGCGAGGAGCTGCCGTCCGATTCGGTGTTCGAACTGTCGAGCACGGACGAAGCCGGTGCGGCCTTCGAGCCGGTAGATGAGCGCGCCACGCACCTCGAGGTGGATGAGGAGCTGGGCGAGCTTGAGGAGCCGGCGCCCGAGGCACCGGCTCCACCGGTGGAGCCGGCCCCCGGGGAGCCGGAGGACCCGGACCTGGTCGAAGCGCGCGAGCACGTGGCCGAGGCGCTGACCGAGCCGGTGTTGGATATCGCCACTGAGGTGCGGCGCTCGCTTGACTTCTACCGCCGCCAGCATCGCAACGAGCCCATCGACCGGATCGTGGTGACCGGCGGCACGGCCAAGCTCGACGGGCTGGCGCAGTTGATGACCGAGGAGACCGGGGTTGCCACTGAGGTCGGCAACCCCTTCGCCTACATGCAGATCGACGACGAAAGCGTCTCGCAGCAGTATCTGCAGGACATCGCACCGACCATGGTGATCGCGGTCGGGCTCGCCCTGCGCGACATGGTGTCCGACTAGGGGAGCCCTGCTGGCGGCGACGCCGGGGCGAGATCTGAGGGATCGCAGTTGCTGAAGATCGACCTGCTTCCGAGGCATTTCGCGGTCGCC
>CAZTZN010000021.1:0-37239 GCA_964617715.1 uncultured Armatimonadia bacterium
ACCACGGTGTCGTCGAGCAGCCACGGCGAGAGGTCGAAGGCCGCGCCGACATTGGGATTGAAGCCGTCGTACTCGGCCATCACCGTGACGCGATCGCCCGCGCGCCATGATACCCCGCCGATGGCGGTACTGTTGAAGCGCCCCCAGCCCCAGCCGAGGGTGACGTGGACCGGGCGCTCCTCGCCGAACTGCCTGGTGAGGACGAAGTAGGGCGAGTCGGTGTTGTGCAGGTCCCGGGGCGCGCCGATGTACCGGCTGCGGTTCTGGAAGATGTCCTGCATCCCGACGGCCAGAGCCGGCCGGCGCTCGGTCTCGGCGAGCAGTTGGACTTGAATGTTCTGCACCGGTTCTCCGAAACTGTCGGCGAAGTTGTTGGCGGTGGGCATCTCGCACAGGTAGATTCCATGTCCCGAGCTGCCCAGGCCGAGGGCGATCCAGCCGTTGCCGTTGGAGCGGGAGCCACCGACCTCAAGCCGCGGGGTGGTGTCGAAGCTGGCGACCGAGAAGCCGAGAATGAGCCCGCGGTGCGGAGTGTAGGCCACAGGCACGTTGAGCTGCATGGCGCCGTCAAAGCCGGGAATGCCCTCGGGTGTGACCCCCCAGCCGCCTCCGGGCAGCCCGGAAGTGTAGCGGAACTCGGGGAACTCGTAGAACTCCGCCTGGGCCTGCACCAGCGCTGCTGTGAAGATGAGAACCGCAAGACACGCGACCGACACCTGAATGAGGCGCCATCGCATAGTCATCGCCCTCCTGAGTGTGTTGCGGTCGCGACAAACGGTTCTGCTGTCCGCCGGGCCTCTTTCCACACGGGGAGGAGGCGACCTCCTGCGCATCGCGGTCATTCTGCGTCGTCAGGCATCCAGGTCGCCTCCTGCGAGAGCCGCAGGTCGGCGGCGGCGGCCTCGTCGATGGTGGCCGCCCGGGCGACAGAGTTGACCCATGCTCTGCGCACGTCCGGATCCTCCAGGAGCGCCAGCGCCTCTATGCTGCGGGGCAGGCCGCCTGCCTCCAGCGTCTCCACCAGCGTGCGGTAGCGTTCAGCGGCGCGGCGCATCCAGGCCGCCGGGATGGCCTCGACCCGCTCCGCGAGCGCCTCGAGGAAGCCTGCGGCGGCGGCGCGCGCATCGGCCAGCAGCTCGACTGCAGCCATGTGCCCTGCCGGCGGGGGGCCGTCGAGGTCGGCGAGCGCGCGTTGCCAGGCCGCCCAGCTCGGCGCCACCTCCGTCACCCAGGTTGCCGCGGCCGTGCGAATGATCTGACTGATGGCCTCGGCGCCACGCGGCCGGGGAGCCGCACGCATCGTGATGAGCAGATGCGGGTTGGGCGGCCAACTCTCGTACTGCTCGCGCGGTTCGTCCAGCAGACAATGCCCCAGCAGGCGCTTGCGCACCCGGTCGTAGCCGCAGATGAGGCTCCAGCGGTCCTTGACCGACCCCCAACCCAGAGCCGCGCAGGGCAGGCCGTCATCCACAGCCGGAGCAACCAGCTCCAGCACCGCGCCCTCGTCGAGGGCCTGCACGTCATGCAGTTCAGGCGCGGGCTCCAGCGCCACGCCAAGGCGAGTCAAGGCGGCGCGGGCGACCTCCGCGCCAACAGCGGCGTCGAACGGACCGGGCGGACGGCTGAAGGCCAGCCCGGAGAGGCCCATCAGGAGGTCGTAGCCCAGCCGCAGGCCGGTATGCGCGAAGGCTATCTCCAGCGCGCTGGCCAGGTCGTTGGCGCGCCCCCGGCCACGCAGAGGTGGGGGCACGCCGGGGATCGCCACCGGCGCGCTGCCGTCGAAGCCGTCTACTCGAAGCCGTCCTGGTGCCATGGTCGGGCCTCACTTGAGCCGGCGTGTTCGCGGGCGACCGTGGCATTTCCTGCCCCGGCGCGTCCTTGCCTGCGCTTAACCCTTTGTGCTATCATCGCCTGCATCCAGGAGGTTTCACCCATGGCGCAGCTCTTTGGCGGAGCGCTGGGCGTGCTTGGGGTGGCGCTGCTGGCTCGATTGGCCGTGGAGTGGCGGCGCTATTCAGCGGGCACCCATCTCATCACGCGGCGGCAGATGATCCTGCGCGTGGTATCGGCGGCCGATCTCGTGGTCTTGCTCGTGCTTGTTGGCGTCGGAGCGCATCTGGGTTTCACGACCGCCAGGGGCGCCGCGACCTACTGGATGAGTTGCCTGGCGCTCGCCTTTGTGGCTATCGTGCTCGCCTTGTGGGACCTGCGCCTGCTGCGCAGTGCGGCCGGTCGCCACCGCGCGGAGGGCATGGGACGGCTCAGTCGTTACATCCGCAGACTCGAGCAGAGTCGCGGAGGACGGGTGCCACCGCAATGAGAGAACGGCTGATGCGGCGGGCCCTGACGCTCGCCGAGCAGGGCCTCGGACGCACCTCGCCGAATCCGGCCGTGGGGGCGGTGATTGCGCGGGGGGCGACAATCGTGGGCGAGGGCTGGCATCGCCGCGCGGGTGAGCCGCACGCCGAGCGGATCGCGCTGGCCAACGCCGGCGAGGCGGCACGGGGCGCCGACATCTATGTGACGCTCGAGCCCTGCTGCCATCATGGACGCACGCCGCCGTGCACGGACGCTATCATTGAGGCGGGGATCTCCCGGTGCTTCTACGCGATGCCCGACCCTGACCCGGTGTGCGCAGGCGGAGGAGATGCGGCATTGCGCGCCGCCGGGGTCGAGGTCGAAGCCGGGCTGCTGCGCGGCGAAGCCGAGCGCATGCTCGAGGCCTACGTCGCGCACCGCCGCACGGGCCGGCCGCTGGTGACTCTCAAGCTGGCGATGAGCCTTGACGGGTGCATCGCGACGCGCACGGGCGATTCGCGGTGGATCACCGGGCCGCGGGCGCGGGCGCTGGTGCATCGCATGCGCGACCGCGCCGACGCGGTTATGATCGGCGTTAGAACCGTCCTTGCCGATGATCCGTCATTGACTACGCGTGGGGTGCCGGGCGGACGGGATGCCCTGCGCATCATCTGTGATTCCCGGGCGCGCACGCCACCAGGGGCACGCGCAATCGTGCAGGAGAGTGAGGCCAACTGCCTGATTGCGGTAACCGAGGCGGCCAATCCGGCGCGTATTGACGACCTGCGCCGGGCGGGGGCGGAAGTGCTCGAGCTGCCTGCGGCAGACGGCCGCGTCGATCTCCAGGCGCTGATGCATGCCCTGGGCGAGCGCGGATTGCTCAGCGTACTGCTCGAAGGTGGGGCGGGCCTGGCGTGGGGGGCGCTGCAGGCCGGTGTCGTGGACAAAGTGGCACTCTTCTACGCGCCGATCATCATCGGCGGCGCAGGGGCGGTGCGAGGCGTGGCGGGCGTCGGGGTTGAGCGCGTGACCGAGGCGCTGGCGTTGCGGGACGTCAGTGTGGCCCAGGTAGGCCGGGATCTGCTGGTCGAGGGATACGTCGGGGCGGTGGCAAGCTGAGATGTTTACCGGGCTGATCCAGGAGGTCGGGCGCATCGCGAGCGTCCGACACCGAGCCGGAGGCGCAGATCTGAGCGTCGAGGCGCCGGGCGTGGGGCCACTGGCAGAGATCGGCGAGAGCATCGCCGTCAACGGCGCCTGCCTGACAGTGGAGCACGCCGATGGGCGTGGCTTCGTCTGCCACGCCGGGGCAGAGACCCTGCAGCGCACGACAGTCGGCACGCTGGCGGTGGGGGCGGCGGTCAACCTCGAGCGCGCGCTGTCGGTGGGAGACCGCCTGGGCGGGCACTTCGTGCAGGGCCACGTGGACTGCGTGGGAGAGATCGTCGCTCGCTCGGAAGAGGGCTCGACGGTGTATGTCACGGTTGAGATCCCGGAGGAGTATGCGCGCTACGTGGTGGAAAAGGGCAGCATCGCCGTGGACGGTATCAGCCTGACGGTCACTGAGGTGGCCGGCCCGCGCTTCTCAGTGGCGATCATCCCGCACACGCTGGCCAACACCACCCTGGCTTTTGCAGAACGCGGGCAGCGCGTCAACGTCGAAACCGACATCCTGGCCAAGTACGTTGAACGACTCCTTGGCAGGGAGTCTGACGGTCATATCTCTGCAGCTTTTCTATCTCAGCATGGGTTCATGTAGCCTGATGGGCATGAGGCAACTATGCCACTGGTGAGCACCGAGGAAGCTGTCGAACGTATCCGCAACGGCGAGATGATAATCGTCGTTGACGATGAGGCGGAAACCAGCACCGGCGATCTGATCATGGCGGCCGAGTTCGCTGAGAGCGACTCGATCAACGAGATAATGCGCATCGCGCGGGGCACCATGTGTGTTGCGCTCACCCCTGAGCGGGTGGAGGCTCTCGGCCTCACGCCCATGTCGCCGGACGGGTGGGGCGGGGGCAAGACCGCCTTCGCAGTGTCGGTTGATGCCCGCTGGGGGCTGCAGACCGGCGATACCGCCCGTGACCGCGCGGTGACTATCCAGACGCTCATCGACCCCGACACCAGCCCTGAGTACCTGGTGCGGCCCGGCCACGTATTCCCCATCCGCGCCGCCGAGGGCGGTGTGCTCAAGCGCGTGGGGCACACGGAGGCGGCGGTGGACCTGGCGCGCCTGGCCGGGCTCACGCCCGCGGGCGTGACCGCCCAGATCCTGCGTGAGGACGGCTCGGCGGCGGGGACCGAGGAGCTGCTCGAGCTGGGCCGAAAGCTCGGCATCGCGGTCACGACCCTGGCCGACCTGATCCGCTATCGCAGCCGCACCGAGCGCCTGATCACCCGAGAGGCCGAGGCGGCGCTGCCCACACACTGGGGCGACTTCCGCGCGATCATCTACACGTCCACGGTGGACCCTGCCGACTACGTGGCCGTCGTCAGCGGTGATCTGAGTTCGGTCGAGGCCCCCCTGGTGCGCGTGCACTCGGGCTGCGTTACCGGCGACATCCTCGGATCGCTCAAATGCGACTGCGGCTGGCAGCTCCACTCTGCGCTGGAGCGCATAGCCGCCGAGCCGCCGGGCGTGGTCCTCTACATCGCCAGCCACGAAGGCCGAGGCATCGGGCTGGTCAACAAGATCCGCGCCTACCACCTGCAGGACTGCGGGCTGGACACGGTGGAGGCGAACGAGGCGTTGGGCTTCCCCGCCGACCGCCGTGACTACGGCGTCGGCGCCCAGGTGCTGCGCGATCTGGGCGTGACGAAAATGCGGCTGATGAGCAATAACCCAGCGAAATTCACGGCCATGGAGGCCTACGGGCTCGAGGTCGTGGAGCGGGTGCCGCTGGAGGCCCCCGTCAACAGCTACTACGAGCGTTACCTGTGCACCAAGCGCGACAAACTGGGTCACCTGGTCCGCCGCGAGGATGCCGAAGCTGCGGAGGCTGGCGAGGGGGCCGGGGATGATGGAGGTGACGGGCAATGAGAGTGATTGAGGGCAAGCTGGATGGCAGCGGACTGCGATTCGGGCTCGTGGTGTCGCGGTACAACGACTTCATCGTGCACAGACTCGTGGAAGGCTGCCGTGACGCACTGCTGCGCAACGGCGTGAGCGAAGACGACATCGAGTTGGCGTATGTGCCGGGCTCGTTCGAGATCGCGCTGGCCACGCAGAAGATGGCGCGGACGGGACGTTTCAATGCGGTGATTGCGCTGGGCGCGGTGATCCGCGGCGCCACCGCGCATTTCGAGTACGTCGCGGGGCAGGTAGCCCGCGGAGTGGCTACGGCGTCGATGGAGACCGGCGTGCCGATCATCTTCGGAGTCATCACCACGGAGACCATCGAGCAGGCCATCGAGCGCGCCGGGACACGTCTGACCAACCGCGGTTTCGAGGCCGGACAGGCGGCCATCGAGATGGCGCAAGTGCTTAGAGCGCTGGACGAGGAGAGCTGAGGATGAGCAAGAGTGGTGGATGTGGGGTACTGATCGCGGCGGGAGTTCTGTCGGTGATCGTGGGAGCGGCGGCGGGCGTGGGCGGAGCCTACTACTGGTTGCAGACCGCCACGCCCTCCGAGACCAGCGTAACGCCGGTGGTGTCACCGCGATCGACGGTAAGCGTGGTGACCGACGAGGACGCGATCGTCAGTGCGGTGGCCGCGGCCGACCCGGCCGTGGTGAAGATCGTCTCCACCGTGGTGGCGCAGCCGAGCAACCCCTATGAGTTCTTCTTTGGCGGGCCCCAGGTGCGACAGGGTATCGGCAGCGGCTTCCTCTTCGACTACAACGGCCGCAAGCTCGTGCTGACCAACGCCCATGTGGTGGGGGATGCCCAGGAGATCGAGGTGCAGACGCGCGATGGTGAGAAGTTCACCGGCAAGTTACTCGGCGCCGACCGCATATCGGACGTTGCGGTCGTTGATCTGCAGGGCGATGGCAACGTGGAGGCCTTGCCGAGCACCACGCTGGGTGACTCGGATGAGTTGAGAATAGGCGAGTGGGTCGTGGCGATTGGTCATCCCTTCGCTTTTGATCATACCGTGACCGTGGGCGTAGTGAGCGCCCTGGGTGAGCGCCCACTGGGCGAGGCGCCCAACGCCCCGGTGCGCAACGTCATCCAGACCGACGCCGCCATCAATCAGGGCAACTCGGGCGGGCCGCTGATTGACCTCGCCGGCAACGTCATCGGGATCAACTCGATGATCTTCAGTCCTACGGGCACCTCGCTGGGGATCGGCTTCGCTATCCCCATTAACGACGTGAAGCAGATCGTGCACTTCCTGATGGAGGGCGGACCCTGGGTCGGCATCGACCGGGCCATCCCCAACAGTGCCGGACTGTCGCGCTATCTGGGCCTCGGCACCGACGTGGGCGTCGTGGTGCTGGGCGTCAACCCCCAGGGCCCGGCCGCCGCCGCCGGGCTGCGCGAGGGCGACGTGATCCTCAGCATCGACGGCACGGCGATAACTAACCCTGAGGAGCTGCGCAGCAGCGTCATCTCGCACCACATTGGCGATACCATCGTCATGTTGGTGCAACGGGGTGCCGAAGAGGTGACACTGCAGGTGAAAGCGGGCAGGATCCCGGAGGGCTACTACCAGTGATGCGAGCGCTCTGCGCCCTGATGCCGATGGCCTGCGCGGCCATCTCCTCGACGGCTGCGGAGCTGCCCGAGATTCCCGGGCTGACGCTCACGGAGTTGCGGCTTCCCTCCAGCGTGGACGGCGTCGAGCAGCCGGTGGTGGTCGGGGTGCCCGGCGACTACGACGGCTCGGCGCCTGCGCCGCTGCTGGTGGGTCTGCACACCTGGTCGGCGGGCTACCTGCAACGCGTGACCCCGTACGGCACTGAGGCGGCGCGGCGGGGATGGTTGGTGATCCTGCCGCACTTTCGGGGCCCTAACACCACGCACAACCCGACGCCGACGCAGGCGGGCGGCTCGATCCTGGCCCAGCACGACATCGTGGATGCGCGGGCGTACATGGTCGAGCACTACAACGTAGATCCCAACCGGGTCTACCTCACCGGTGACTCGGGTGGCGGGCACATGACCATGCTCATGGCGGGGAAGTACCCCGACCTGTGGTCCGCGGCGGCCGCTTATGTCCCGGTGACCGATCTGCGCGAATGGTGGGAGGTGCGGAACGGCTACGCCGTCCACGTCGAGGCGATCACCGGCGGCAAGCCCGGCGAAAGCCCCGAGATTGACTTCGAATACCTGCGTCGTTCCCCGCGCACCTTCATGAGCAATCTCGCGCACGTCCCCGTGCTGCTCGCCCACGGCGATCATGACCAGACCATCCCGGTCGAGCAGACGTGGCGCACCTTCCGGGCGTTGGACCCGCTCTCGTGCCACAATACACTGCTGCACGTCTTCAGCGGTGGACATTCGGCCAACCATCGCGAGGCGCTCGACTGGCTGGCAGAGCATACGCAGCCGTTGCCGGTCCCGACGGACCTGCACCTCATCACCGACGAGAGCAAGTCATACTACTGGGCCGACCTGACCGTGGCTGAGCCGTTGACGCTGGGCGGGGCGGACATCGTGCTGGGCGAGGACGCGCTCAGCGTCGCGACCACAAACCTGAACGCGCTGACTCTGCACCTCGGGGAGCTGCCGCTGCCCGAGGGGGGCCTCTTCCTGAGCATGGCCAACGATCGGCCGCTGACGCTCACCCTGCGCGATGCGCCGGTGGGCGCCCGCGTCGAGGGCGAGTGCGTGTGGGCCACGGCGGCCGAGGGCGCCGATGGGCTTGCGCTGCAGGTGGCTGCATCCACCGAGGCGCGCAGCCTCCGCCTGGCCTGGTAGAGCGCGCCACGCGGGCCCGGGTCACTCGGGGCCGATGAGCTGATCCGCGCGCGCGGCCACAATGCCCGGAATGCCGGTCAGCTCCACCGAGTGATCCTCCGCCGCATCGACAGTCTCGATCCACCAGACCTTCCCCGCGTCGTCGCCGGGCACGAACGTCTCCTCCACGCGCCGGGTGAGTCGCACGTACTCCGTCGCAGGTTCCCCGCCCGGACGAAAGACCCGGAAGGTCGCCGGTTCGGCCTCACTCGCCGTCATGGCGATGCCGAATTCGCTTGCGACGGGCGGCACGTAGAAGAAGAGTCGGTTCGCGTTCGACGGGCCCTTCTCGTGGTCGCACAGGTGGATCGGCCCATCGGCGGCGAGAACGGCCCGGTCGTTGAGCGGCAGCGCCCAGAAGGCATTGTTGTGGGAAGTTATCGCGACCACCCACACGCCGGTAGCGTCGGCGGTGAGTTCGACCCGGCGCCGCTCATTGAGCGCCACGTGCTGTTCATCGGCGCGACTGCCGTCGGGACGAAAGAACGACACGGCGCTGTCGGCGGTGTAACTGCCGAGGCGCGCGTTCTTGACATCGAGCGCGATGGTCTCGCCCTCGTGCACGGGCACCACGAAGGTGTGCATCCCGCGCAGCGTCAGCCCCGTCGCCACCGGGGCATCAGGCGGGAGGGCGGCTGCCGGGATCGGCCGCCACTGCGGCGCCTGCGTCAGGAGCTGCTGCAGGTTCGCAGGGGTTTCGGCGGGCAACGGCGCGGGCACCAGCGGCGACTGATAGCCGCCCTCGCTCGCCGCGTAGCGATCCAGTTCCTCATTCGTCCTGCGCAGCGCCTCCCAGAACGGGGCGCGCTCCTGGGGCGTCGCCCCGAGCCGCCCGAGCGCCCAGAACCAGTAGCCGGCGGTGTTAATCGCCCGGTGGTAGAGATTGCCCGGCAGCACCTTCAGGAACTGTGCAGGCACGCGGCCGTCCTCGTAGCCGTAGCGCAGCCCCGGCACGAACAGTATCGGCACCCCCGCTTCGTCGATGACCTGTTGCCGGTAGGCGAGAAACTGGTCATCGAATGCCCCCGGGTAGGTGCCCTCCGGCCCGACCCAGCATGGGATCTGCGCCGTCGCGAAGCCGGCGGCGACTGCGCGGTACCATACCCGGTCCTGCCACAAGAAAAAGCCCAGGATTGCATCGGGCACCAGCGCCTGCACGCGCTCGCGTGTTCGCCGCGCCATGGCTCGGATGCGCTCGAACTGGAATTGCTCCAGCTCGCCCAGCAGCCCGCGGTCCGCGATGGCGGTTCGGCGCTCGTCGATGGTCATCGCCGCGAAGTCGAGGTCAACGCCGGTCTCACGCACGAACTCGCCGAGGGCGAAGTCACCGAAATCCACGCCCCCGGGCGTACCGCCGCCGAAGCCGTAGGTCTCCGAGTCGATGAGGAAGCCGTCGATGGCGTACTCTTCGCCCTGCAGCATCTGCGCGGCGCGCACGAAACGCTGCTCAATCACGCGCGTCCAGTAGATCTCGTCGATGGGGCTCGGGCGCTCGCCGTTGTTGTGGCGCCGCGGGTTGTCGCGCAGGCCATCCTTGATGTTGGCGCTGTCCTGGGCATAGTCGATCATGAAGAAGAAGTGCAGCCCGTTCTCCTTTGCGGCACGCGCGGTCGGCCGCAGCAGCCGCCAGCAACGCAGCGTCGAGGGCGGCTGCACACCCTCGGGGTAGTCCGCGTCGATCTGTTCGTCGCCGGAAGGGTCGTTGGCGATCTCAATGCGGCTGATGATGGCATTCAGTCCGGCGGCCCTGGCCTCAGCGAACCAGGCCGGATCGGCGCAGTAGTTGTAGCCGCCGCGGAAGCGTTGGGTGCGTATCCACGAGAGCGTCGGCGACAGGTCCGCCAGCATGTCATCCTCCGGAGCCGCGCGGCCCTCAAGTGGGATAGTCAGCGCGAACAGCAGAGCCAGCGTGAGTGCGGATGTGGTGCGACGCATCCCTTCTCCTCCTCGCCGCAGTGCCCGATCAGCGCACGAACGGGGCGCGCGCGCCCGTCAGCAGCACCGCCGCGCCCGCCGCCAGCGCCGCGGCCCAGCAGGTGCCCGGCAGGCCGAGCACCGGCGCCATGAAGGCTCCTGCGAGCACCGCGCCCAGGGCGGCGCCGATCAGGTCGGCTGCATACACGGCGGCGGCGGCTCGAGGCGAACTCCCGCCGGCGGCATGGCTCGCCAGCGGAAAGATGGCCCCGACCGCCAGTCCCACCAGCGTCGTGATTGCCGGGAACAGCGCTACCAGCGCGTCGGCCAGATCGGCCGCATTGATGATGGGCAGCGTCGCGCCCAGCCCGATCGCCGTCACGGCCAGCGCCCCCAGGCTGAAGGGCAGCGCTCGACTGGCGGCGGCGGCACCGCGGGAGCGCAGCGAGCGGTCCATGAAGACCGCGCCCAGCGCGACCCCGATCATGAAGGCGCCGATGATCACACCCACCATCTGATAGACGTAGCCGTAGAACGCCTGGAAGGCGAACAGCAAGGCCACCTCGAGCGACATCGAGGCGAAGCCGCCCGCCGCCACCGCAATCGGCACGAAAGCCGCGCGCACCGGTCGCAGCCACATCAGGAGCAGCAGGAAGCTGCATACACCGGCCAGTGTAGGGAGCATGTCGAGCAGGCGCAGCCTGCTGAGCCGCTCGAACAGGGCGCCGGCTGTCGGATGGAACTGCGTCAGCCACCAGGCCTGGTCGAGGTAGTAGCCGATGGGGCGCAGGTCGGTGTTCAGAGGCACACGATCGCTCCCGCGCAGCGCGGCGTTTACGGTCTGCAGCGTCGCCGGACTGAGCCGGTCGGGCACCATGGCGGCGAAGTACGACGCCTCCACACCTCGTTGCGCCAGGCGTGCCTGCAGCTCCGCGGGGTCATCGATCGGCCGCTCTGCGCCCGCGACGCACACAGTGCTCTCGCCCGGCATGCGGGCGATCTGATCAAAGGCCGTGCGCGCGGTGCCCAGCAGGCACAGGTGCAGCCGCCGCAGGGACGGGCTGAAGTAGCCTTCGGAGCCGGGGATCTCCCAGCCGACGACGCCGTCGTCGGTCAGCGCGCGCGCAACCAGCGCGTAGAACTCGGCGGTGTAGAGGCGGTTGACCTGAGCGGTGGCCGGGTCAGGCGCGGCGATGATGATGACGTCGAAGCTCCCTGCGGGCGTCGCCGCGATGAAGCGTCGGCCATCGGCCGCAACCGGCTGCACCCGCGGGTCGTCGAGCGCCGCCACGTCCTCCGGCGCCGCCCATCTGCGCGCCAGGTCGAAGAGCGTTGCGTCCAGCTCGACGTAGGTAACGCGTTCGGGATCGTGCTTGAGCACCTCGCGCAGGCCGCCGGTGATGCCGCCTCCGATGAGGAGCACGTGGCGCACCCGCTTGCGTTGCAGCATCGTGAAATGCACCAGCTCGTCGATGGTGCCCACCAGCGGGGGGGAGGCGCCTGAGTAGAGGCCGCTCTGATACAGGTAGATGCCATGGGGCTCTTGGCGCATGAGGGCGAGGTTGCCGTAGATGCTATCGACGCTCGCCAGCAGCTCATGGTTGTGCCAGCGCCACCCGAGCGACCACAGGTGCAGGCGCGGAGCCAGCACGCCCAGCAACACCAACACCACGACCGCGCCCGTGGCCAGGCGGGCGAGACACCTGCCCGCACCGGGGAGCGTGGTCAGCAGCACCAGGCCGGCGGCGGCGTTGATGACCGCGGCGGCCAGGGACATCGTGAACGGGTCGAGTAGCAACACCACCACGGTCGCCAGCAGCACGCCGCCGACCAGATGGCCGACGGCGTCGGCGGCGTACGCGTTACCGGCGCCTCCGGGCGTCACCCGCGCTCGCGCATAGAGGTGGCACCCGACGGCGAACTGCGCGCCGTTGAGCGCCGCTGGCCCCAGCGCCGCCAGCACCCCCAGCAGCGCGATCTGGCCGATCCCGGGCATCTCACCGGTGCGCAGTGCCAGCCAGCCAAGCAGGCTGGCGGCGGCGGGCGCGCGCAGACACAGCACCGCGACCTGGCTCATCGCCAACGGCGCCAGCCGCACCACGGTCAGGGACACCATGAGCAACGGCGCCGGCAGCGTGCACAGGGCCACCATCGCTCGAGTAGCGGTCATGGGCGCTGCGTCGCCGAGCGCCGCTCGCGCCAGCAGGCTGCCCGCCGCACCCGCCAATAGCCAGCAGGCCAGCAGCAGGCCCATCGACAGCTCGTTACCGTACGCGAGGACCAGCAGCTCGCGCATGAGCAGGACCTGCGCAACTCCGGCTGCGAAACCGGCGGCGACCAGGGCCGCCAGGGCTGCCGTTGCCCGGCTTGCGCGGGTGCGGACTTGCGCGGGTTGATGCGCGCGTGACGCCACGGGCAAGGCCTCCTATCGCGGGGATCTGTGCCGCGAAAGCCTGGCGACAATCCATGGCCGAGCACCGGGGGCTTCGGCCGCACAAGCTGTTGGCAGGCGCCGAAGGCACGCGAGCCCGCGGGAATCGGGACAGGTGGGCACGGGAGCGTCTTCCACCATGACGAGACGAATCCTTCGTCGCGTGCTGCCGCGCAGGGCGACGCGTCATCGTCGCCCGGCCGGAGAGAGACAGCCGGAAACCACGTGCGTAGGGCGTCCTTGTGTTGACTCCCGGTCGCGAACCGGTATAATAGGCTCAGGGCGGTTGACCGGGCGCATGTTGGCGGCGGTAGGGAGTCGATACGCCGCTGGTGGGGGCGTGTCGGGGGCCTCATGCGGGACGTCGTGTCAGGAGAGGTGCCGCACATGCGGGTCGCTGCAGCGGTTGTAGCCTTCGTCGTCGTTGCCACGGGAGCCGGCTTCGCAGACTATGTGACACTCGATGATTGGGGCCCGTACGGGTCGGACTACTACGACTACCACTACACCTACTACCGCGACGCGGGCACCACGCTTGTGGCGAACCAGAGCAGTTGGACCCTCTTCAACGTTGTCGGCCTCGATGCCGCCTTCTCTGACTCGACCGGTCCGGTCTATTGGGACTCCGGCACCTTCACCCACAACAACACCGCGGTGACCTGGACCTACATCGGTGGCGAAGATGGGGGACAGCAGGACAACTACACTACCTTCGACCTGATCGTCTACCACCCCGGCGGTCACACCGCGCTGACCAGGTACGAAATCGACACGGACGGCGACGGCGAGACCGACACGACCGCCGAGGTCGAGGGGCCTACGCCTGAGCCGAGCACCCTGGCGCTTGCGCTGCTCGGTATCGGCACACTGGCGGTGCGAGTGCGCCGCCGCAAGCGCTGAAGCAGGTCCCCACGCAGCGGCATCCCTGAGGGCGAGCCATCGGGCTCGCCCTCTTCGTGTCGGGTATCCGGGCCAGTCATGAGAGCATCTCCCCGCCAGAATACCCTCTACGTTAGCTCAAGCCGCCTCAATATATCTTGAGAAGCGCTTGAGTGCTACTTGATGGCCTTATCCTCGTCCTCCGGTATACTCACTATTGCCGCCGGCACGGCATCAGCAAGAGGTGTGGGTGTATGGGCAAGGTTGTCGCGTGGCGGCGTGTGTGTGTACTCCTCGGTGTTCTCGTTCTCCTCACCGGAGCGCTCAGTCCGGTACTGGCTCAGTTTGACGCGAGCCTGCGCCTGGCCCGGACGCTCTATAGTGCCACCAACGATCGGATTACCTACAGCTACGAACTCACGGTGACCGATCCGGATGCGCGCGTCGCGGATGAGACGACGCTGCACATGAGTGGCATGGGCGGCGTGCTCGCCCAGGGCGACGCGCTCTACTGGCGGAATGCCGGGTTCACAGAAGAATCCGCAACTTGGGTATTCGTCCAACCCAATCCGTTTACGCGGACGGCATACTTCGACATCATCGCGGACGCGAGCAGGACCACGACCGATCTCGTTGATTTCGACTTCGACGGGGATGGCAACAGTGACTCCAACGGCGTGGTTCCCGGTCCGGTGCCGCTTGCCCCCCCGACCTACGAGATCAGCGGGACCACCTTCGTTGACAATGACGCCAACGGCGCTTACGACGGCAGCGTCGATGACCTGCTGGATGGCGTAACCGTCAGCCTGCTCGACGGCGACGGCAACGTGGTCGCGACCACGACTTCCGACGGCGCCGTGTATGACGGTGAAGGCAACTACATCGGGAACTACAGGTTCACCGATGTCACGGCAGGCGATTACACCGTTGAGGTCCCGGCGTCGGTCACCACCGCCACGGGCACGCTCAACGCCAGCACACCGATCACGCAGGCCGTGACCGTGACCGACGCCGACGTGCGCAGCGTTGATTTCGGCTATGTGCCTGAGCCGACCTACACCATCAGCGGCACCGTCTTCCTCGACCTCGACAGCAATGGTGACTGGGACAGCGGATCCGAGCCTCGGCTGCAGGACATCGTGGTCGAGCTGCTCGATGCCGGCGGCAACGTAATCGCCACTGCGACCTCCAGCCTGACGCCGATCAACGGCGGGGGCGGCGGCTATCTGGGCAACTACCTGTTCGAGGATGTTCCCACCGGTTCCTACACTGTGCGCGCCCCCGCTACCGCCGGTGACCAGGGAAGGTACCAGATCACCACGCCCGGCGAGGTGGAAGTGGCGGTAGCCGATGCGATCGTGACCGGAGTTGACTTCGGCTACGTAGACACCTACCTGGTGCCGACGGAGGTCGAGGTCCGCGCGTGGGTGTTCTTCGACGCCAATCGCAACGGCGTGTTCGACAGCCACGAGATGGGCTTTGACGGGATCGGCGTGACCCTGTTTCGCGTGGTCGGCGACCTCACGCAACAGACCGACGGCGACGGCTTCACCAGCTTCGGCGTGCAGGGTGACGGCGACTACCGCATCGAGGTCACCGACGGCGGCGACTATGGTCTGCTGCAGTACTGGACCTCTACCACGGGCACGTCCTGGGAGTTCACCATCACCGAGGACACCGAAAGCCCGCTCGACTTCTACTTCGGCTTCTACCCGGACATGGACGAGATCGAGGATGATCTGGGCACGGTGATCACCGGCTGTAACCACACCATCGGCTTCTGGAAGCACAACTGCAAGTCGGCCATGAATGGTAAGACTAACGGCGTGCAGGTACCGGCGGAGACGCTGCTGAGCTTCCTGACCGCGGTCGAGGGCCTGGGGCCGTACAGTGATCCCTACCAACTGGGCGCCGACAAGTTTAGCCGTGCTTACTGGTATCTCCACCCCAGGGAGAGCGGGAACCGGCCACTCGACAAGCTGCTGCGCCAGCTCCTGGCCGCCGAGCTGAACTGGGTGTCGGGTTACAGCAGCTCGATGCCCAAGCTCGAGTGGGCCATCATCTGGTGGGGCGAGTGGGTGGTCAACAACGACGCGTCCATAGCCGGGCGGGTGGCCAAGCACATTGACCGCTGGAACAACCTGGGGAACGCGGGCGGCTGCGACGGCCCCGTAATCAGCTACGACAGCCCCGATAGCGGTGGCCGGGCCAATCCTGGCCAGACGTGCATCGGCGATGAGACCACCAACCGCAGAGGAAGCTTGAGGGCCAGGTAGCCTCGAGCCCACGCATTCCATCAGCAGACACGACCGGCGGCCGGGCCGATATGGCTCGGCCGCCGACGCATGTACGCTTCGTCCCTCCGTCATCTACGGGCTGATGTGACTCCGCGTGTTACTGGGGGCCGTTGGGCGGGTATGAATACCGCGGAGGGGGGGCCGGAGGAGCGGATGCCCATGAAGGCCCTGTCGCGGCAGTTGCGCCTGCCACAGGCGTCAGATCTCGTCTCCGACCAGCCGGGCCTCGATCTTCTGTTGCCTCGCCGGTCCACGCGCTGGCTGTTTCGTATCCTCGCTATCGTCCTCGGGGTAGCGGCCGGCCTGATCTACGCGCATTTCTTCCTCGAACGCGCCGGCGGGCTGTGGCGCCTTGCCACGGCGGCGGTGGGCGCGACGGTGGGGTACGTGCTGGTGCTGATGCCCGCCGCGCTCGTGCACCATACGCGCCGCCTGTGGCTGCGCCTGGTGCTGGCGTACCGCAGGCGCGCGCACGCGCAGACCATGACGCGCGCTGTGCGCGAGGCGGAGGCGCGCGTTGAGAACGATGCCGCAAGCGCGCAGTCGTGGAATGCGCTGGGCGTCCTCGCGTTGCTGAACGGAGACGAGCAGCGCGCGGTCATCGCGCTCGAACGCGCCTGCGCGATAGAGGACGCGGCCGACTACCGTGTCAATCTGGCGGCCGCCCGCGCGGAGGTCAGGGAGTTCGGCGAGGCCGCCGAGCTGCTGATAGCGGCGGCGCGCAACGGCAGTGTGGCCGAGGCGGCGCAGCACAACCTGGGCGTGCTGCTCTCGCGCCGCCCCGCGCTGCCGGTTGCGCAACGTGTAGTTGAGGAGGTCGAGGATCTGTCGGCGCCCGAGGTGCTCAACGGCCTCGGTACCTGGCAGATGGCCGCCGGGCGGCTCGACGTGGCAGAGCAGTATTTTGCGCGGGCAGCCGAGGCGAACCCCGCCGCAGTGGGCGCACGCGCGAACCTGGCGCTGGTGCAGTACCGCCGGGGGCGGCTGCGCGACGCGCTCAAGGCCATGCACGACGCCGCCACCCTGGACCCGACGAATCCGCGGCTCATCAACAACCTGGGCGCACTTCTGTCGGCGGGCGGACAACCGGCCGCGGGTGCGCGGCAACTCAGCCGCGCCGCCCGCTTCGCTCCCGGGAGCCCTGCGGTGGAACTCAATCGCGGTGTTGTGCGCCTCGTCATCGCGCGCTACGATGATGCGCTGGACAGCTTCAACGATCCCCTGGTACGCGCGGCTTACCCGGTGGAGACCGCCCACAATGCGGCGCTTGCCCTGATTGCACTGGACCGCATCGAGGCCGCCGTGGAGCAGCTTGAGGCCGGACTCGATCACGACGCCGAAGACGCGGGGTTACGGAACAACCTGGCCTGCGTGGCGTGGGCTGAGGGCGATGAAGAACGCATGCGCGCGGAGCTGTCCCGCGTGGCGCACGCGGAGGATCGAGACGCTCTGGTTAACCTCGTCATGCTGCAGATCGAGGAGGACAGTCCGGAGGGGGCGTTGGCCATAGTGGATGAGCTGGCCGCGCGCGGCATCGACACTACCACGGTTAACCTCATGCGCGGGCTGGCGCTTTTCACTATGGCCCTGCGCTTCTATGCGCCGCAGATGACGCAGCAACAGCGCCGCGAGTTCTTCCGCGCACTGCACCTGTGCCTGCGGCCGCTTGAGACGGCGAGCAGCAGCGGGGGCGACGGCGCACTTGAGGCCGCCGTCAACCTCGCCCTGTACCGCTACGTGCGCCTGGAATTCGAGGCCGCCGCCGAGGGTTTCCTGGAAGTCGCCGCCGTGATTGCCGACGACGGTTACCTTGAGTTCTGCGCGGGGACCGCGCTCCTCGAAGCGGGGCTGGCCGCACAGCAGGCCCATCAGGCTGAGGGGGAGGCGCTGGTGGGAGAAGCCCGGGAGCTGCTCAGACGCGCCCGACGCCATCTCGAGAGCGCTGCGGAGCGCGGGCAGATCACCCCGGACTTGTTCTGCAACCTCGGGATCTGCCTGTACAACCTGGGCGACCTGGAAGCCGCCCAGATGGCCTTCCGCAAGATGTGGCAGCTTGAGGAGAGCGTAGACGCCGCCAACAACCTGGCCGTCGTCCACGCGCGCCAGGGTCAGCAGCTTCAGCACGAGGCGCGTGCCGTAGGCATGGCCAGCCGCGACCGCGAGCGTGACCTGCTGCAGAAGGCGCAAACGCACCTGTCCACCGCGTTGCACTACTTCGTCAAGGCGCTCGAGCACAATCGCGATGACCCGGTGGTGCATGGTAACATCGGGCTTGCGTACATGCTGCGCAATCGCGGCTCCGACGTCGAGGCGGCGCTGCGCCACTGGCAGCTCATGCAGATGGTGGGTGGCGCCGCCGCGCGTCGCCGTTACGAGGAGCTGACTGCACTCACGCCCGAAGAGGGCACCCGCGCGCGCTTCGATGAGACGATCATGAACGTTCGGGCGCTGAATCCGCGCGCCTGCGTGACTACCATCCCGCCGCGGCTTTCGGGTCCGCGCTACGCCCTGCAGACCGTCACTGAGGACACCTCATGGCGCCTGCTGAGCGACGATCCGGCAGTGAGGAGGGCACTGAGGGCGCGTGATCGTCTGCAGGGCCTGGAGAAGCGCATGGCCCGGCTGTCGTTGTAAACCGTGCGTCGGGCCGCCGATGACCGCGCCGGTGTGCGCGGGCGACGGTCCTGCGCAGGTCCCCGCAGTACTCCCGGCGAAACGCCTTCCCCAACTGCCATGCTGCGTCGGAGGTGACGTTGATGAGTCGCCATCATGCGATCTGCGCGTGCCTGCTGGTGCTCGCAGCCGGAGCATGCCGTGCTCAGGAGCTGCCCGTGCGGGATTTCGCCTACCATGAGGGGTTTGAGACCGGCGAAGATCCGGTGCGCTTCTGGGTCAGCAACGGTGAATACGAGGTCAATTTCAAGGGCGTGACCGACGAACGCGCTTTTGAGGGGCAACACTCCTTCAAACTCGACGTCACCCTCAACTCCGGGAGTTACTTCTACTGGGATGTGCCCGTGCGCCTGCCTGCGGAGGGCGACCTGCGATTCTCCGCGCGCATCCTCATCGCCGAGGGCAACACCGCGCGCGCCGGCATCGGCGTCAACTGGCTCTATCCGCCCACCCGCCACTCCGGCTGCGGCGCCTTCAGTAATTTCGACGAGCCCTCCGATGAGTGGCGGCTGATCGAGGCCGACCTCGATGATCTGGCCCCCGGTCGCGCCCAGGGCGTGCTGAGCAAGTGGGTCGATGGCGCCGAGGCATCGCAGGTCGGGATATACATCGACCGCTGGGGCATATTCATCAACGGCTCTCCAGGCAAGCGCGCGGTGATCTACGTGGACGACGTGCGCATCGAGGGGCAGGTGGTCGAGGAGGAGGCCTACCAGGCCGCCATCGCCCGCCGCTGGGCGCCCTTTGCGGACGCCTGGGCGCAGCGGGTCGAAGGCTGGCGCGGCCAGCTCGCGGTCGCACAGCAGCGGATGGCGGACCTGCCTGAGCTTCCCGGGCGTCTGCAGCCTGCGGCCGGGGTGTCGCAGGCCGCCCTTGAGCGCGCTCGCACCGCCCTCGAAACGATGGCCACGCAAGGCTACGCTCGGCCGCAGGAGGTCGCGGCTCTGCAGGCGGATCTGCGCACCGCAGAGCTGGCTCCGATGACGCTGGAGCAGGTGGCCGCGGCCGTTGAGGCGGGGCAGGCACTGCTGGCAACGCCGGTGCGGGCCATCAGCAATGCGCGCATTCTGCCCAACGAGCTGATCGTGCCCGCCGAGCCCGGTCCCGTCGAGATCGCGGCCTGCCGGGGGGAGTATGAGTCCGGCAGCTTCGTGGTGCTGGCGCTGCAGGACCTGAGCGGGTTGCTGGTGACGCCGAGCGACCTGGTCGCCGGAGACGCTGTGATCCCGGCGAGCGCTGTAGACGTGAAGATTGTGAAGGTCTGGTATCAGGCCGGACGCGGCATCCACGACCTGAAGGACCGCATTCTCGTGCCGGAGTTGCTGCTCAACGACGACGCGCTGGTGCGAGTCGATGAGGACGAGCAGAACAACTACCTCCGCAGCACCGGCCCGGATGGCACGGAGAGCTACGTGCTGTGCAGCGGGCCGACGTCCGAGATGCTCGAGGGCGTGCGGCCCGTGGATGCGGAGACGCTGCAGCCGCTCGACCTGCCCACCATGCGCCTGCAGCAGTACTGGGTGACCGTGCACGTCCCCGGTGACGCCGCTGCGGGCGAGTACACCGGCGCACTGCGTCTGACCAGCGAGGCGGGGGAGAGCGAACTCCCCCTCAAGCTGACGGTCCACGATTTCGATCTCGCCCCGGCGCCGTTGACGTACTCAGTGTACTACCGCGCCCGGCTGAACGCGGAGGACGAGCCCGGCATCAACTCCGAGTCACGATCACAGGAACAATACCTGGCCGAGATGCGCGACATGGTCGCCCACGCGTGTCTCTACCCGACTATCTACCAGAAGTACGATGAGGAGCTCCTGCCCCGGGCGCTGGAGCTGCGCGAGCAGGCCGGGCTGGGCCGCGAGCGCCTGTTCACGCTGGGGATCTCGACGGGGGCGCCACAGACTGAGGAGGAGATTGACACTCTGCGTTCACACGTGCGCCGGTGGCTGGCGATGGCGGAGCGCTTCGGCTACGACAAGCTCTACGTCTACGGGATCGACGAGGCGCGCGGCGAACGTCTGACGGCCCAGCGCGCCGCGTGGGCGGCGGTCCGGGAGGAGGGCGCCGGCACCTTCGTGGCGTGCTACTACGGCACCTTCGAGGCGATGGGCGACCTGCTCGACGTGGCGGTGCTCGCGCATCGGCCCGATCCTGAGGAAGCGGCCAAGTTCCACGGCGTCGGCAGCGAGGTCTTCACCTACGCCTTCCCGCAGGTGGGCCCTGAGGAGCCCGAGACCTTCCGCCGCAACTTCGGCCTGGTGTTGTGGCAGGCGGGCTTCGACGGCGCGATGGACTACGCCTACCAGCATGGCTTCGGGCACGTGTGGAACGACTTCGACAGCGACCGCTACCGCGATCACAACTTCACATACCCTACCGTCAACGGAGTCGTTGACACGGTGCAGTGGGAGGGCTTCCGCGAGGCGTCTGATGACACCCGTTACATGGCCACCCTGCTGGCCGCCATCGAGGCGTGCGACGACGCTGACGTCAAGGCCGCCGCGCGGCAGTGGGTCGATGAGCTTGACCCGCAGCGCGACCTCTACGAGGTGCGCGCGGAGATGGTCGCGCATATCCGGGCGTGCCTCGGGCTTCCCTGAGCCACGCGAGCGGTCGGCAACCGACTTCTGATTGACAGGCGTCCCCGGGAGCCGTATCCTCTGCTCTGTGCCGGTGTCGGCGGGGCGCCGGTGCATCGCGTCATCCCGTCCATGCGCCCGTCGCTGAGGAGTTCCATGCCCGAGCTTCCCGAGGTCGAGACCGTGCGGCGTGACCTTGCCTGTGCCCTGAGCGGGCAGACGCTTGAGCGCGTGCGCGTGCGTCGCAGCGACATCGTTAAGGGCTGCGGTCGCCAGAAACTCGCGCGCGAGCTGACCGGTCGGACGGTCGGGGCGATCGGTCGGCTGGGGAAGAACCTGATTGTCAACCTGTCGGACGGCGCGGTGCTCCTGGTGCACCTGGGGATGTCCGGGCGCTTTTACGTCGCGGAGGCCGGCGAAACGCTGGAGAAGCACACGCACCTCATCGCCGAGCTGTCAAACGGGCGGCGGTTGATCTTCCGGGATCCCCGCCGGCTGGGCCATCTGGAGCTGTGCGCCGACGGACGCATCGAAGACGCGCAGATGCTGCGCAATGTCGGTATTGATGCGATGTCCGACGAGTTCACCGCGCAGCGCTTCGCGGAGATGCTGGCGGGGCGGACCGCGCCGATCAAGGCGGCGCTCATGGACCAGCGCCGCGTCGCGGGTATCGGCAATATCTACGCCTGCGAGGCCCTGCACCGCGCAGGGATCGCGCCCGTGGCGCCGTGCGGTGAGCTGAGCGCCGACGAGGTGGGTCGTCTGCACCGGGCGATTCGGCGCGTGCTGGCCGAGGCCATCGCCGCCGAGGGCACTACCATCGCCGACTACGTAACCGGCGCGGGCGTCCCCGGCCGCTTCCAGGAGCGTCTGCGCGTCTACGGGCGCGAGGGCGAGCGCTGCCGTAAACGCGGCTGCGGGGGGATCATCGAGCGCATCGTGCAGAGCAACCGATCGACCTTCTACTGCCCGGTCTGCCAGCGCGGCTGAGCGCACCGGGCGTAACCGTGCAGCGAAGTGGAGTGAGACCATGAAGTGCGGCAGCATCCTCGACACCATCGGCTCCACACCCATTGTGTCCATCGGCTGCGATGCGCCCTGCGAGATCTGGGCGAAGGCTGAGTACCTGAACCCCGGCGGGTCCATCAAGGACCGGGTCGCCGTGCGCATGATCGAGGCGGCGGAGGAGCGCGGAGACCTCCGCCCCGGCGCCACGCTGGTCGAGCCTTCCTCCGGCAATACCGGCATCGCCGTGGCGTTGGTGGGCGTGCAGAAGGGCTACCGTGTCATCATCGTCATGCCCGAGGACATGAGCGAGGAGCGCAAGAAGATCATCTCGGCCTTCGGCGGTGAGCTGGAGCTGACACCCAGGGAGGCCAACATCGAGGGCGCCTGCGACCGCGCCCGCGAGCTGATCGACGAGATCGACGGCGCGGTCATGCTCCAGCAGTTCGAGAACCCCGACAATCCCGCCGTGCACTACGAGCAGACCGGCCCCGAGATCTGGCTCGACCTCAACGGCCGGGTAGATGCCTTCGTGGCCGGAATCGGTTCGGGCGGGACCTTCGCGGGAGTGGGCAGGTTCCTGCGCGAACACAACCCGGACGTCTACCTCGCGGCGGTTGAGCCCGCCAACGCGGCGGCGCTGCTCGGCCACGAGCCGGGCCTGCACTGCATCCCCGGCATCGGAGACGGCTTCGTCCCGCCGGTGCTCGACACCTCGATCATCAGCGAAGTCATCACCGTCGAGGACGATGAGGCCATCGCCACCACGCGGCGGCTCGCGCGCGATGAGGGACTGCTGGTGGGCACGTCCTCGGGCGCCAATGTCTGGGCGGCCCGCCGACTGGCGGAGGAGCTTGAGCCCGGCAGCGTCATCGCGACCGTGCTGCCCGACCGCGCCGAGCGTTACTTCTCTACCGCGCTGATTTAGCCGGAGAAGGCGTCGCGCCAGAAGGCGTCGAATAAGCCGCCGACACAGTCAGAGAGACCGGGATCCCGGGCCCGCGCGGGCGCCGGGGGCGAATATCACCGGAGGTGACCAGGATGGGCGAGATCAAGGTCGGAGTCGTCGGACTGGGTTGGGCCGCCAGCGGGCATCTGCCTGCCTTTGCCGCGAACCCCAACTGCGTGGTGGACGCACTGTGTTCGAGCAAGGATCTTACGCCCGAGCAGATCCGGGAGATGACCGGCGGGCATGACGCCACACTCTACCGAGACTACGACGAGTTCCTCAAGCACCCGGGGCTGGACGTCGTGGACATCTGCACTCCTCACCCGGTGCACGCCCCACAGGCAATCAAGGCCGCCGAGGCGGGCAAGCACCTGATGATCGAGAAGCCGCTGGCTGTGACCTGGGAGGACCTGGTGGCGATGAAGGCGGCCATCGACGCCGCCGGTGTGCTCAGCACCGTGTACTTCGAGCTGCGCTTCATCCCGCACTTCCAGCTCATCAAGTCGGTCATGGAGATGGGGCTGCTGGGCGACGTGCATTTCTTCGAGATCGACTACTATCACGGCATCGGTCCCTGGTACGGCCAGTTCGAGTGGAACGTCAAGAAGGAAATCGGCGGCAGCGCGCTGATCACCGCCGGCTGCCATGCCCTTGACGCCATGATGGCCTTCGCCGACCGCGAGGTCGAGGAGGTCTCGGCGTACTCGGTGAAGTCCTCGGCCGAGTGGGCTCAGCCCTACGAGTACGACACCACCTCGACGGCCATCGTCAAGTTCGCCGATGGTGCGATAGGCAAGTGTACCTCGTGCATCGACTGCCGCCAGCCCTACGTTTTCAACGTGCACCTGGTGGGCAGCGAGGGCACGCTCTGGAACGACCAGATGTGGAGCACGCAGATGGAGGGCCTGCGTGCCGACGAGTGGGTGAAGACGCCCACCGCGCAGGCCGAGTCCGGCGATGTGCTGGACCACCCCTACCCGCCGCAGATCGATGAGTTCATCGACTGCGTGGCATCAGGGCGCGACTCGAGGATCAACTTCGCCGAGGCGTTCAAGACCCATCGGGTCATGTTCGCCATCGAGAAGTCGCTGGCCGAGGGGCGGCCGGTGAAGGTCGCCGAGCTGCAGGTGTGATGACGCCCGCATGGCGGGCACCGGAGCCGGCGACGGGCCGTTGATGCACGGCTCATTCGCCGGCTCCGGCGGTTCTCGGAGGTGCGTGGACCGTGGGGCTCGTCGGTCAGGCGGCCGCGGCTGCACATCGCCGGGTTCGCCCGGTCACATCTCGTTGAACTCCCCCTGCGGCCCGCCGCGCGCCACGTTGAAGGGATGCACCCTCAGGCGCTGCAGCCCCGGCGTTGAGTTGGGCCCGCAGCCGCACACGTAGTCGGTAGCGGTGAACCCCAGCATCGGTCCGAGGCGCCGCCACATCTGCCAGTTCTCCGTCGAGAGCGACACCGGGACGTCCGCATCGTGGCGGCGGATCTCGCGGAAGTGGTGCTCGTAGATCTCGGCCCGCACATCCTCGGGGTAGGGCGCGGTCATAGTCTCCGACGGGGGGATCGCCGCCTCCTCGGCGGCGGCCAGCATCTCCGGGTCGAGCAGTTCCACCGGCAGCTTGCGCTTCATGTCATCTACGGTGTGCCACATGAACACGCACAGGCTGATCAGGTCCGGCCGGGTGCGCGCGAAGATCATGTCGATCATCGCGCTGGCCTCCTCGCGCCAGCCGCGCACCGGCACTATCGGTTTGAGCTTGTAGCGGATCCGGTAGCCCGCCTCCTGCGCCTTGCGCGCCGCCTCGATGCGCTCCTCGGTGGTGCCGCACACCGGCTCGATCTCGCGACTCTGCGTGTCGGCCGCAAGACTCCACACGATGATCGTGTTCCCGTTGTGCGGCAGATCCAGCATCCACTCCACGTTCCAGCTCTTGGTGTGGATGATGACGTAGCGATCGCGCAGCGTGCCGAAGTACTCGATGATCGGCCCGAGGCAGCCCAGCTCGGGCTCCAGGCCGGGGACGTCCGCATCGTCCTCGAGCAGGAAGGTCTGCTGCCAGGGGTGCGCGGCGATCAGACGGTCGAGGTTCTCGATCCAGTCCTCGACATTGACCATGGTCGCGAGAAGGCCGCCACAGCCGCAGTACTTGCACTTGTGCACGCAGCCATTCTGGAAGTGCAGCCGCCAGCACGGCCGACATACTTTGTCGTCGCGGTGCGGATCTTCGGGAAGGTTGTAGCCGGCCCACGACCAGGGCTCGTATCCGAGCAGCGCCGCCTCCACGTGTACGCTGGCGGAGATGCCTTGCTGGTGCAGCCAATCGAAGCGCTCGCGCCGTCGGCCATCGAACCGGAAGGTGTTCAGCAGCAGGATCGGGTCGGGCACGACGTCGAGGGTACCCATGGATACGCGCCCGGTGAGTAGACCATCGTCGAGCACCATGCCCGGGATGTCCTCATCGCGGTAGATGATCGGCTCGACCGGCGTCTGCAGTGCGGCGACAACCCGGTCCAGACGCTCGCGATAGCGCGGGTGCTCGGCGACGCTCGTGTGCGCGTAGACGGCGGGCGGGCTGAGCTGATACATCAGCGGTCCTCCTGCGACCGGTGCTGAACCCGTGCCGGTTTCTCCGCGCCGGGGGAGTCGTCCTCCTGCGGGAGGCATCGTGCGCGGCGGTGGCGAACCTCAATACTCGACCGCAGGCCGATCGTATCCCCCCGCTGGCGGTGAGAGGACGACATGGAGATCATCTTCAGCTTCGACACCGAGGATTACGTCGATCCCGTCTCCAACGATGCTCTACTGGCGCTGGCGCGGATTCACACCCGGCACGGCGTCCCTGCAGTCTTCGGTCTGGTGGGGGAGAAGGCGCGCTTCATTCATCTGTGCGGGCGCGACGACGTGGTCGAGGCCCTCACGGACCACGAGGTCGCCTATCACTCCGACCACCACTTCATCCTGCCCAACTGGCGTTACAGGCCGCGCCACATGCCCGCGTGGGTGGCCGAGATGCCCTGGGACGAGGCCGTGGATCGTCTTCTGGCCGAGGAGTCGCGCGGCCTCGCGGACGTTGCCGACATCTTCGGTGTGCGGCCGATGACGCAACTGCGCAACTACGGCGACTGGGCGCCGCAGGTGATGGCGGCGCAGGCGCGCCTGGGAGTGGCGGTGCACGCCTATGGTCCGGTCTTCCATAACACCGACCCGGAGCCGGTGTGGTACTGCAACCAGCTTCAAATCGCCAACCCTCGCCACATGTACGAGGACTGTCTGCACGATTTCACGCTGAGCCCCGAACAGAAGGTGGAGCGGCACATCGCCGACATCCGCCGGCATCTTGAGGCGGGCACGCCGCGCCTGGGGTGGGTCACGCACCCGACGCGCTTCATCGCCGACACCTGGTGGGAGGAGCCCAACTGGTGGGGACACTGCAACGATCCGCCGCGCGCTCAATGGCGCGCGCCCGAGCGCTTTGATCAAGAAACGACCGCGGAGTTGCTCACCATCGCCGATGGCGTGGTAGGCTTCGTCGCGCGGCATAAGGAGATCGTGCCACGGACCTTCCGGGAGTTCGCACAGCAGTACCGGCAGACGCGCATCTGGGTCACCCGCGAGGAGATCTCGCGCCTGGCCGGCCTGGTCGGCAAGGCGCCCGCGATGGTCACGCTCGATGGCGAGAGCTACTCACCGGCGGAGCTACTGGGCGTGTTCGCGCACGCGCTGGGGGCGCCCGAGGGCGGCGCAGCGGCGGAGCGCAGCCCCCTGCGGCGCATCCTGGGACCGACCGAGGAGCCGTGGGAGACCACGCCCGGCGAGATCTCGCGAGCGGCGTTGGTCGAGGCGGCGCGCGAGGCCGAGTACTTCGTCCGCGATCACGCCCGCGTGCCGCATCGTGTCCGCGTGGGCAGTGCGCAGCTTGGTCCGGGGGCGCTGCTGGTGGCGATGGCCCGGGCGCTGCGCGCCCCCGATGCCGAGCGCATCGCCATCACCGGGGCGCCGAATCTGCCCGAGGAGTACCGTCCCGGCCACTACGAGGCCATCGAGCATGGGGGCTGGCCGATGGGCTACATCCAGTTCCAGGGCCGGCGCGACGAGTACGATCAGTCGTCCATCCGGCGCCACGCGAAGCTGCAGTACTGGACCTTCAAGACCGCGACGAAGGTGATCTGACTGAGGGGGCATCATGGATGCCGAATGCACGTGTCGTGCCCGACCGCATTGCCGTAAACGAGCGCTGCGACGTGCGCGTCGAGATCGAAGTCGGCAGAGAGCTGCGCCCCGGGGCCGAGATCGAGGTGCAGTTCCCGCAATCATGGACCATGGACCGCTGCGCGAGCTTCACCAAGCACTTCCAATTCGAGGACCCGAGCGCCCCGGAATATGTGTGCGTCTACGTCCCCGGTGAGGCCTGCGTCTTCGACTTGCGCGTCGAGGAGCGCGATTTCGACACGGGGCACGAGGTGACTCGCCATGGCCGGCGCATCTGCGCGACTTTGACCGAGGGCCGTGCGCCCGCGGGAAAGCCGATTGTGCTTGAGTGGCGCAATACGATCTCCTCGCGACGGGCCGAGGTCGAGCTGGTCCATGTCGCGATCGATGGCGAGCGCATCGAACCGCTTCCGGAGATCGTGGGCGTCCCCGCCGATGAGGCGCGGATACGCGTGATCGCGCCCTCGGCGGTCGCGCCGGGGGCGCAGTTCGAGGTGCTGATCGTCTCGCTCGATCCCTGCGAGAACGCCTCGCGCACGCGCCATGAGGGCGACGCACTGCTGGGACCGGAGGGCGAGCCGTTGACCGGGCCTCTCAGCTTCCACGGCACCTGTCGCGTGACCGTGGCATTGCCCGACGAGGGCGTGCACCGGCTGAGCTACCGGGGGAAGCTGAGCAATCCGATCCGCGTGACCACGCAGCCGCGGGGACCGTACTGGGGTGACATCCACATTCACACCCGCTGGTCTCACGACGCCATCGGGCGCTTCCCCTACGAGTACGCACGCGATGTCTCGGGCCTGGACTTCGCCGCGGTCGCCGATCACGCAGAGAGCGCAATCCTCGGATGGGAGAAGCTGGTGGCGATGGCGAACCAGGCGAACCAGCCCGGGCGATTCGTCACTCTGGTGGCCTACGAGAACGGCCTGGGCGCGCCATCGGGGCACCATAACACCTACTACCTCGGCGCAAACGGGCGCTGCTGGCTCAAGTCCGAGTTCGAGGGCGATATCGAGAAGCTCAACGCGCTGATCCCCGCGGATCAGGCGATGAACATCCCGCATCACAGCGCGATCTCCTTCGGCCGGACTCCGACGGGTGGCACCGTGGACTTCGCCAAGACCGACCTGGCGCACTCGCCGGTAATCGAGATCTACTCGCACCACGGTCAGAGCGAACGCTATGCGCCCGACCATGTGAATGCGTACGAGTTCAATCGCTGGCACAAGGCCGGCGAGCGCACCAACCGGTCGATCCCCGGGCACTTCGCGCAGGACGCGTGGCGGATGGGCAAGCGCCTCGGCGTGATCTGCTCGTCCGACGATCACTACGGGCAGGGGGGCCTGGACTTCGAGGGCATCGCGGGCGTGTTCGCCGACGAGCTGACCCGCGAGGCCATCTGGCACGCCATCCGCGGGCGGCGGTGCTACGGCACCACCGGAGAGCGCATTCTCCTCGACCTGACGATCAACGGGACGCCGATGGGCGGTGAGTTGACCGCACACCCAGGCGCTGACCTGGAGATCGGCATCGAGGTGCACGGGACGGACCTGCTCTCGCGCATCGAGCTGATCCGGCTCGACGTCGCGAGCGGTGAGTTCACCACCGTGCGCGAAGAGCGGCCCTATGAGCTGGACTTCGAGAGCACCATTGTGGAGGAGTTCGCCGGTCCGGTCATGTACTACCTGCGCGTGCAGCAGGAGAAGATGATCCGGCACCGTGCGGTGATGGCCTGGTCGAGCCCCATCTGGGTGGACCCGGCGTAGCCATGCCCATGCCGCAAGCACCGGGACGCGTGCAGCCTTGGGGGTGGGCCGCCTGAGGAGAGATGGCGAGCATCCACACGAGGTCGGCCTGCGGGCGCGGTGCCCGCGTCTCAATAGGCGGGGTACGTGCGCAGCAGCCGCGTGCCCGGCCCCGGGATCTCGACCTCAAGCTCCGTGCAGCCCGCCGCCAGTATCTCGCCGGTGAGCAGATCGATCACTCGCGTCGGCTCCTCGAAGCGCAGCGTCTCGGTGCGCCGCACCGCCGAATGCAGACCGATGAGGTTTCGGCTCACGTAGCTCGGCCCGACGCCATCCACTCGCACACGCACCCCGGCGTCGCGGCAGACGCGCTTGACCAGCGTCGGCGAGAGCAGCGGGCCCGCGGACCACACGCTGGTCCAGTCATCGAAGCGGCGCACCGCCAGCCCCGGCAGGTCGGTCCCCTGCCAGGTGCCCAGGACCTCGATCCCGTCGCGCGCGGGCGCGAAGACCGGACCGATCTCGATGTTCGGCTGCTGGTTCTCGCCCGCGGGGATGTCCGTCAGCCAGGGGTGAGTGGTGTCGAGGTCGATGATCCACGGCCGCATCTCGTCGATCTCCCGGAATTCCATCCCCGTCAGCTCGGAGATACGCGACACATCGAGATCGTCGGCGATGTAGCCCGGGGCGTACATCCACACCAGCGTCCGCCCGTCCGACTGCAGCTCATCGCGGATGTAGCGGCGCTCCTCGTCGGTCATGTGGAAGCAGTTGAGGAAGAAGTACGCGCGGTGCTTGGGCACCCGCCCGGCCACGATGTCGTCGAGCAGATAAACCCGCCACGGCGCCCCCACGCGCTCGAAGGTCGCCTTCTGGCGGTAGACCAGCCAGTACATCGCCTGAATCTCGTGACTGAGATAGGCGGCCGGCGTGTCCTCATCCACCACCACCGCGATGCCCTCCGGGTCGGGTGATCGGTCCCACTCAAGCCAGCGGTCGGCGATCTCGCGCAACTGCCCGATAATCCGGGTCTGGCGCGGATCATCGGCGATCCAACCGTGGCTGAAGTCGTACCAGCGCACCGCGAGGCCCTTGGTGGCGCAGGTAGCGAAGGCGCGGCGGAGCTGGCTGATGGTACCATCCAGGTGCTCGGGGGCGCCGTAGCGCCGCTGGCGGGGGTCGGTCACCAGGTGAGTGCGCAGGTCGGCCTCCATGGCCCAGAGTTTGCCGTGCGCGAGCACCGAGCCGGTGGCGCTCATGATGGTGGTAGGCTCTCCGACGGAGCGCAGCGAATAATCGAAAGGTGAGAGCAGGAAGTCGCACAGGTCGGAATCGAGCACCCGCGAGAGCGCCATGTGTCCGGAGTCGCCCGCCCGCCGGGCCCCGCCGAGCATGGTGATGACGTAACCGTAGTAGGTGCCCGTGAGCGCTTCGCCGTTGCTGGCCTCCTTCACGATGCCGAAGTAGTGCAGGATGCCGTCCACCATCACGTCCTGGAAGAAGCGGTAGAAGTCGATGACGTAGCGCGAGGTGCGCGGGTTGCGGAAGAGCATGTGATCGGCGGCATCACGTTGCGCTACCGATGGGATCTGTGCGTCCTCGAAGGTGATATCAGGCCGATCCCACGCGGCCCGCAGGGCCCCGACGTCGTCGGCATACTCCCGCCGCAGCCACTTGCGGAACTCCTCCTGCATCGGCGCGGAGTAGTCGGTGGGCTCGAAGGCGCCCACCGAGCCCCAGTGCTGCCACTCCCACGACACCCCCGAAGCTACCAGGTAGCCGATCACGCGCGTGGCGTAGGGCGTTGAGCGGCAGTGGCCCACGAACCGCCGCACCGCCTCACCCGCCTCCTGTCGCCACACCTGCGACGCCAGCGAGATGACCTGCCCGGCGGCGTGGTAGAGGCCGACATCGGTGCTTCCGGACTCGACCCGAGCCAGCTCCTCGGGGTGCTCGGGCAGCCACCACTGCTGATGGCGTCCCTCGAGCGTGAACTGCGGGATGACCAACGCGTCCGGGTCGAGGTTGAGCAGCCGCAGGATCTTGGCGTCCCACTTGCTGTAATCGTAGCTGTCGGGGCCCGTCCAGCCGATGTCCTCGGCGTCCAGGAAGTAGATGTGCACCCCTGCGTCGGCCATGTTGGCGATGCGCCGTGAGCCGACACGCAGCTCGACGTAGTGCATGAACGGGTTCGGTCGCTCGTCAATGAACAGTGTTGGCACCCCATGGTACTCGCGCACCGTCACTTCGCGCCGGCGCTCGGTCATGCCCGGGGCACGCACCTCCAGCGTCGCCACCTGCAACGCCGCCAGCGCCTCGCCGGCCTCGTCAACGTATCGAGTGTGTGGGAACCCCAGCGCAATCTGGTATGTGCCGGGCTGGAGGAAGCGTGAGGTGCGCACCGTGATCGGCCCGAGTTGCACCCCGCCCTCGACCTCGCTGGTCGCGGTGGCGACCGAGCGCGTCCACGCCAGCATCTCGGCGCCGTCGCGGCGCAGGCTCAGGCGCAGGGGGGCGGTCCCGGCGGTCTGCGGGAGCTTTCCGATGAGCGCGGAGACGGTGAAACTCTCGCCCGCCACGATCTGCGCCGGCGCCTGTGCGGAGATCAGCCTGATCTCCTCGCGCGGCCCGGTGTAAGTGTAGGGCACCTCTCCCCAGGGGAGCGCGCCTCCCGCCGCGATGACCTTCGCCGCCGGCCAGTCGGCATCGTCGAAGCCCGGCTCGTTCCATCTCTCCGGAGCCTCCCCGACGGCTCTCCAGGTGCCATCGGTCACGACTCCGAGCGAGCCCCGCTCCCAGAGCATCCACGCCTCCAGCAGCAACCCCTCTGCGCTGGCGATGTCGCGGGCCTCAATCGCAATGACGTTGGTGCCCGCCACGAGCGCCTCGGTCAGGTCAACCGTCTCAGGTTCACGCCAGCCCTCCGGGTTGTCGCTGCGGGACACTTCGACCCCGTTGAGCCACATGACATAGGTATTGTCGGCGGTGACCTGCGCGGTCGCGCTGATCAAGGCCTGCGGATCGACGGGCAGCTCGAAGCTGCGGCGGAAATACGCGGGGACGTCATCCTGCCCGGCGGTGGCCTCGGCCCAGATCCATGACGCCTGCCAGCTCTCCAGCGGTCGCTCCGCCGCGGGCGCCAGATCGGCCTGGTGGCGCATTCGCACGTCATCCCACCACAGGCTGAAGCGCCCGCCCCGTGCGCGCAGGGTCAGCTCGGCCGAGGCCGCCAGCGCCGGCACCTCGATCTCGCCCACCAGGTGTGTGCGACCTGCATCGTCCACCCGCGTTCCGGTGACGGTCACCGATTGCCCCTCGAGTGGCTCCCCGAACACGCCGAAGAACGTGAGGTCGGCGGCCAGTTCACGCACGCCCCCCTCCTGGTGTGCCACGGTGGCGTCGAAGGCGTATATGCCGGTCCGGTCGATGGGCACGCGCACGGTGGCGGTCGCCAGCGGCCGGTTGGGCACAGTCGCGACCATGAGCGCGTGGTCGCCCTGCACGGCATAGTTGGCCGTCCACGCGACGTCGGCGGCGTCCGCGGTCCAGCCATCGGGCAGCCCGTCGTCATCGAAGTCGTCCTCGAAGCCCGCGTTGGGCACGATGCCGGAATCGCCGCTGGTGAAGCGGACATAGTCCAGGGCGATCTCGGCGCCCTCCGGGTTCAGGATGTCCAGGCGAATCTGATGGATGATGCCGGTCCACTCGGGGATAGTGTCCATCCGCACGCGGTACACCCGCGGTTCGTCACCGGCAATGACCGTGTGCCGGGCCTTGACAGCATCCGCAAAAGCCGTGTCTTCATGGCGGAAGAAGATCTCGCCACCGCCGGTAATGGTGCTGGACACGCGGAATTCGATGATCGGGAACTGCTCAGCAGAGATGTCCAGCACCGGCGAGGCGAGCATACAATCGTAGCGCGTCAGTCCGCGCAGCATTCCGTCCGCAACCTCGACGCGCTCGAAGTTGCTTGGAGTCCAGCCCTCGAAATCACCATCGGTGTCGAAACGCCAGATCAGCTCATCGGCGTGGGCGGTACAGAGCGTCAGCGCGAGCAGGCTCGCGATGCGGACAAATATGCGCATGTCGGCCTCCGGCGTACGTCAGATGCGCTCGAACAGCGCTCGGCAGTACTCCTCCGGGTAGCGCAGGCAGCGGTAGATGCTGCCCAGCGCGCCCTGCTTGCGATGCGGGTTGACGAAGTCCCACACGATCTCGCCGGATCGGGTGACCTCGAACAGGTGGGCCTTGTTGCCCTCGCAGATGAGCGTGTTTCCGTTCGGGAGCCGCTGCCCACCCGAGATGTACGGTGAGAAGAACTCCTCGGGGTTCTGCGCGCGGTACTCCCAGACGATCTCCTCAGTGAGCGGATTGACCTCGATGACCCGTGAAAAGCCGCGGAGCGTTCCGTTGTCGAACAGCATGATATTCCCGTTGGGGAGCATGTGCGGCTTGTGCTGGCCGTCGATGACGCCCGGCCCCCACGCCCAGACGATCTCGCTCGAGCGCCGGTCGATCACGCCAATCACGTCCAGGCTGCGGTAGGAGAAGACGATGTTGCCGGGGCGGAAGCGCTCATCGCCATCGGCCTGCGTCTTCTCCCAGGTGGCATTGTGGGGGATAATCTGCAGCGTGTTGTTGTGAGCCCAGTCGAAGACGAACTCCTCGTGAATGCGCGTCCACACATGGTCCCAGCCATCGGCGGGCAGCAGCGCCTCCAGCTCCTCCAGGTGATGCTCGCCATGCCACTCCCAATGCAGCTCCTGGTCGGCATCGATCTCGACCATGTACGGGCAGCGCTTCAGGCCCCGACCGAGCTGCGGCCACATGTGATCGCGGATGGTATGCAGCATCAGGTGGCCATTATCGAAGACCTGGAAATCGTGGTCGATCCGGCAGTGGTACCACCACAGCACATTGCTCTGCGGATCGAGACGGCGCACGCCCGCCTTCGTGATATCCGAACGATCGCGCGTGGGGTAGAGCAGGTCACCGTCGGGCAACAGGCGGCAGAACGACTGCAGCGCGGTCTCGACGTACCAGCGATGGACGATCTCGCCGTCCATGTCGATCAGAAGGATCTCGCCCCGGCCGTCGGGGGACTGGCGCGGGTCCTCCCAGCTCTCGCAGTAGAGCGTATAGCCCTGCCACGCGCGGTCGCGGTCGTGTGTGATGACACCGGTCTTCATCGGTTGGGGCCTCCTGTGGACGTGCGCATGTGCGTCGCGCTCGCCTGTTTCGCCACGGCCGTACGGGCGTCCTGCGTTCCCCACGGAGGCGAGGTGAAGACCAGGTCGCCGGCGAACCCGACGTGCGCATCTGATCCCGGCCCGATCACACCGGCGTGTCCGACCCCGAGGAGAAGTGCGATGATCGACGTGGTATTCGCCTACGATGTCGAGGACGTATACAACCCGGCGTCTGATGACGCCCTGCTGCAGATCTGCCGCATCCACGCCGAGGAGGGCGTGCCCGCGTCGATGTTCGTGGCGGCGGAGAAGGCGCGCTGCATGCGCGAGCGCGGGCGGCGCGACGTGCTCGACGCGCTGGGCGGGAACGCGCACGGCGACCTCATCGAGATTTGCTACCACGGCAACTACTGGGGCGACTTTCCCGAGCCCGCGACGCGCTACGGGACGCGCCTTCCGTTTGACCAAGCGGTGGAGATGGCCCTGCATGTCGAGGCGCGCGGGTTGCACGATGTCGCCGAGATCACCGGGAAGTTCCCGGTGGCATGGTGCTGCCACCAGGCGCAGCAGTCGCTGCCCATGCAGTACGGGATGAAGCTGGCGGGCGTGCGCTGCTGGGCGGGCGGGCCACGCGGGTGGATTATGAACTGGCTGAGCTGGCCGCGCTCGAACTGCGTGGTCTCCAGCCAGGGGACCTGGAACCTGGAGGCTGATCCGCTAAATCCGGATGCGGTGAAGCCGCCCTCAGATCCGGAGGCCGACCTGCGCGTCGCCCAGGAGGCCTTCGACCGCGTCGCGCAGAGCCAACCGTTCATCAGCTTCGTCGGCCACCCGGTCTGCTGGGTGACGCGCGAGTGGGGCAGCCTGTGGAACTACGCCACGCTCTTTCGCTACGGGACCGCGAGCCGTTATCCGCGCCCGCGGATCAGCTCGCCCGCGCGGCCGCGCACTCCCGAAGACAGCGCCGCGGCGTACCAGCATCTGCGCCTGCTGCTGCGCTGGATCCGCATGCGCGCGGACGTGAACCTGACCACCTACGCGGCGCTGTGCGCGCGCGACGACGAGTCCGGCCAGCAATGGGTGAGCTGGGAGCAGCTTGTCTCGCTCGCCCGGCGCATGACGCTCAACCTTGACGCGATTGTAGACTACGGCACCAGCTTCTCGCCCGCAGACGTGTGCGGGATGCTGATTTTCGCCGTGCAGTACTGCTACCATCACCACCGCTGGCCGGAGCAGATCCCCGTGCAGCGCGTGCTCGGCCCGACCGAGGAGCCGATGCCGAGCGCGCCGCTCACCGCCGACCGCCGCAGCATCTTCGCCGGCTGCCTCGCGGCCTACGCCATCATGATGGACGACCGGCGCCTGCCGGGGAAGCTGCGCGCCGGTTATGTGGACGTCGGGCCGGCGCAGCTTCTGCATCTCGCGGCGGGGCTGGCGCTGGAGTACGAGGAAACCGGCGCGATCCCGGAGCGGGTCAGCATCGAGGCGGTGCCCACGCTCCCGAGCGTGGTGGAGACGCCGATCATCACCGACCGGCGCTTCGGCTCGACCAACATGCCGGCCGATCTCGACCATGAACCGCTCTGGGAGCTGCTCCGCTGGCAGGCGTGGAGTTACCGGCCCGCGGTGCCGGGAAACTCGCTGTGAGGTGAGGCGCATGAGCAGGGCCATCGTGGCGCTCGTGCTGACCGTGGCATCGATGGCGCCGACGGCCGCCGAGGTCATCTTCCACGAGGACTTCGAGCAGGCGGCGGCCACCGATCTGCTGCGCACCATCTACGGAGATCGGCCCACCGAGCTGCTCATCAACGGCGCCGAGGTCGGACTGGGCGTTGATGGCAGCACCGGGGCGCATTTCCGCGCCAAGTTCGGGCCGACCGAGTTCCGGCAGTCGTACTGGGCGTACACGCTGCCCGAGCCTATCCCGCTCGTTGAGGGGCTGCAGACCATCTCGTTCCGCGTGAAGAGCAGCTCGGTGGTGCGCCTGAAGGCGGGCATCGCGCCCTTCGGCTTTATCTACCATGGCCCCGAGAGCACCGGCAGTGGCGAGTGGGAAACGGTCACGCTGGATAATGCCTGGGGCGAGCTGTCGGCGTGGTGCGAGGGCGGCGACCGCAATCCGCGCGAGGGCTTCATTGATCGCATCATCTTCTCGATTGCCAACACCGACAACATCACGGCCGACGTGGTCATCGACGAACTCGTGCTCACAGCCGCGGAAGGGACGGGAGCCATGATCGAGCGGGAACGCTTCGAACGCGAGGTCGCGCGCACCCGCATCAGCGTGGTGACGCAGCTCTGGAGCGACGAGGGCCGCACGCTGGAGGCGGTCGAGCGCCTCATCGACGAGGCGGCCGCCGATGGCGCCGACCTGTGCCTGCTGCCTCAGGAGTGCGTGCAGACCGACGGCGAGCCCATCCCCGGGCCGATCAGCGAGGCCATCGCCGCGAAGGCGGCCGAGCATTCGATGTACGTGGTCGGCTGCATCCGCGAGTCCGACGGTGACCGGACCTACGTGACCAGCTTCCTGTGTGACCGCGAGGGCGAGATCATCGGCCGCTACCGCAAATCACACAAGCTGCCCGATGAGGACATGGACCTCGGTGACGACCTGCCGGTGTTCGAGACCGACATCGGCACCGTCGCGATGCGCATCGGCACCGACCGGCATTTCGTGGACATCGACCACGTGTACACTGCCAGGGGCGCGCGCATCATCCTGTGGTCGCAGATGCCCGAGCCGGTGGATGATGAGTATCTGCAGGACGCGCCGGTGCTTGGCCGGGCGATCGACTACCGGGTGTTCTACGCCTGCGCGCGTTACGCCAACGCCGGACCGGGGTGGATCACCAACAAGTTCCCGCCCTATCGCGGCATGCCGCTGGGCCGCTCATGGGTGGTCAATCGCGAGGGCCAGCGCATCGCCTGCACGCCGCGCACCGGCGCGGGGGTCGCGACGGCGATCATCCCCAAGACGCAGCTTCTGGCACCGGGGCGGGGCGCCTCGGATCGCACCGCCTTCGGCGCGCTGACCGCCCCGGTGACACTACCCGAACCGCGCGAGTGGGCCAGGCGCCGCGTGCGCCTGACCGCCATCGAGAACCACGTGGGCTTCGATCAGCTCCTGACCTTGCTGGATGAGGCGGGGGAGATCGGCAGCGATCTGG
>CAZTZN010000022.1:0-36665 GCA_964617715.1 uncultured Armatimonadia bacterium
CGGCCACGCGCCGGGAGTTTGACGTGGGAAGGACAACCATGAGCCGAAAGCTGACAGCCGTTGCCGTGTTGGTCGCGCTCGTGTTCGCCACGAATGTGTGCGCGGATCTGACACTGCTGACAAAGACGCACCGCGAGCTGCGCACCCCGGGGACCCAACCTCAGCCGCAGACGCCATCGCTCCCCGGGATGGGGGGCGTCCCGGTGCCACCACCAGCCCCGGATGCGACGGAACCGGTGCAGCAGACCCTGTGGGTGCGCCTCTACATGATCGACAACGCGTGGCGCCGCGACATCTTCGCCGAGGACCCGCGCGTGCTCGCCACCGACCCCGAGATGTCGGTGGTGCGGGTGCTGAGTCCGGATGGCACGGGCACAACCACGCTCCTCGACTGGCAGGAGCGCACCGCCATGGTGATGGAGGACGAGCAGCTCGCGGCCCTGGGCCAGAATCTGCAGGAGCTGCAGCAGACGTTGCAGCAGATCCCGGCGGGACAGCTCCCGCCGGGCTTTCAGCTCCCGCCCGAGATGGGCCAGTTCCTGAACCCGACGCCACCGGTGGTCACGGTTGACCTCGAAGGCCCGCTGGGGCAGGCCGCCGTGTTGGACCTCTCGTGCGAGAAGTGGAAGTTCGACATCGAGACCCGTGACAGCGTCGAAGGAGGCGGATGGGGCCACACCCGCGAGGAATCGTGGCAACTGCTCACCGAGGACCTCGAGCCGCCGGTGTTCGACCGCGACCCGATGCGCTGGGAGGCGACCGGCCAGGCGGCGCTGTGGCAGCAGGCGTACGAGCAGGCCGTGGCCGGCATGGAGATGCCCGAGGGGTTCCCGGTCAAGTCCTACACCATCGAGAGAGACCTGCAGACCGGTCGGGTGGCGGTCGTGCAGACGGAACTGATGTGGTACGATCAGAGCGCACTGGACCCGGCGCTCTTCGAAACGCCCGAGGGCTTCACCGAGCAGCAGATGGACCTGCCGGGGGCAGTTGACCAGCCTGACCAAACCATTGCGCCGAACTGAGGAGCCTGCGGGAGGCGACCCGACGATGAGGACGGGAATCATGTGCGTTCTGTCCCTGAGTGTCGCCGTCGGCGCATGGACGGCGCAGTACCAGGGCACGGCCGTCAACTTCGACATGCTGCCGGAGACGCCCTTCGTGGGCGGGCAGGTGACGGTCAGCGGCTATGCGACTCGCTACCAGGACAACTCCACCGTCACCGCGATCTTCACCGACCCCGACGGCGAGCACACCACGCTCACCGCTGATCTGGACGACGAAGGGGCGTTCACTATCACCTGCGGGCCCTTGCTCACGCCGGGCGCCTGGCAGGTGTCGGTTGAGGTCCCACTCAGCGGCCTCGCGAACGAGACCGGCGAGGCGGAGTTTACGGTCTACCAGCCGGCGGCGTTCGCCGCGGTCTCCGTGGGCGAGTTCAGCGAGAGCGTCACGCAGGCCGAGGAGTTCGTACAGGTCACCGCGGAACTGCTGGATCGCTTCACCCAGCTACCCCAGAAGGACGAGGCCCGAAGCAACGTCAACGACGTGCAGGACAGTCTGAGTTCTGTGGATGCGGGGCTGGCGGAGCTGTCAGGGATCTTCGAAGAGATGGGTGCATCGATGGAGGCCCTGCAGGCATTCCCGGAGATGCACGAGGCGATGGTGGACCTGGCCGGCCGCATTCAGATGCCACTGGCCCAGGCGCAGGCCGCCTCTCAGGAGCTGCACTACACCCACGAAACCGCCAACAACGCGCGCGCGTGGTGCCGCACCTGGCACGCTCAGAAGCAGGGCCTGCAGATTGTCAAGCAGATGGTGCAATTCATCTTCGCGGGCAGCTTCAGCGTCAAGTCCTGGGTGGTCGGGAAGTTCACCGACGCCATGAAGGAAGCGGCGAACAAGCTGGCCGATGAGGCCGTGATGCAGACCACCGGCATGACCGCGGAACAGGTTGCGGCCGCCCGTGATGCTATCAGTGACCTGGAGAGCGCAAAGGGTCGCATCGAGCAGCTCATGGACCCGGAGGGGAATCTGGGCGATCTGGCCAGGGAGGGCCTCGACAGGGGCACCGACTGGCTGATCGACTGGATCTCGTCGAAGGTGGCGCCCAACTGCTCGATGTACGACGCCACGGTCAAGGGCAAGCTGCACGTCGAGTACTACGCCAAGGGCGTTGTGTACATGGTCACGAAGTACATCTGGGACGGCAAGATCGAGGTCTTCTTCCGCACGCGGCAGTCCGAGACCGATGTGGTGAAGCTGCGCGGCCAGATCTGGGGCAACTTCGGCTGGCGCATCGGTCAGTTCTTCCCCGAGCGCCTGGCCGCCGACATCCCGGGCGTAACCGGAGTAGGCCTGTGCATCCCCCGGCCGCCACATCCGGACATCCGCGACTTCTACCTCACTCTTGAGGGTGAGGGCAAGCCGGAGGGCGTTGAGCTGTGGGTCACGGGCACCGAGTACGACGTGGAGCGCCTGCCCTACCGCTTCATCTCGGTGCTGTGGTCGCCCTATCAACTGGTGCCCACCGTGGACTTCCCGGAGTGTCAGGTGCCCGGCGGCGAGTGGTTTGTGACACGCGTCACCGGCCTGTCGCTGCCCAATCAGGACAGCTTCTACATCCCGCTGACTGTCGAGGACGACCAGGTGATCCTCAAGCACACCTTCGAGCGCACCCTCGACTATCGCGAGCAGCACCAGTTCCGCGCATTCCTGAAGATGGAAGTGGACGGCAAGGAAGACCGCATCTGAACCCGACGCTGATCCGTGAGCCCGCGCGCGAAGTGCCGGTCCTGGGCGAGTATGACGTCATCGTGGCCGGCGGGGGCCCGAGCGGCATCTGCGCCGCCGTGGCCGCCGCCCGCGCCGGAGCGAAGACGCTGCTCATCGAGCGGTACGGCTTCCTCGGCGGCATCGCCACCGCCGGTTGGGTGAATCTGATCCTGGGCATCCGCCCCGCAAAGACCGGTGAACCGGTGGTCGGGGGCCTGTGTGAGGAGTTGTGCCGGCACATCGCCGAACTCGGCTGCGCGGTGGACTTCGACAGCGGCGTGCGCGATGGGCGCATCCCCTTCGAGCCCGAGGGCTTCAAGCTGGCCGCCGATGAGCTGGTGACCGGTTCGGGCGCCGACCTGCTGCTGCACTCGCCGGTCGGCGACGTCATCGTCAGGGAGGGGCGCATCACGGCGCTGGTGGTCGAGACCGGGTCCGGGCCGCGCGCGGCGCTCGGACGAGTATTCGTGGACGCCACCGGCGATGCCGACGTAGTTGCGCGGGCGGGCGCGCGTTTCGAACTCGGTCGGCCCGCCGACGGCCGCGTGCAGGCGATGACCACGATCATGCAGATGGGGGGCATTGACCGGGCGCGTTTCCCCGGAAGGGACGATCCGGGCGTGCTCGAGGCGGCGCGCATGGCGATGCTCGATGGCCTGGGCGCCTACCGCTGGCACGCGGCAGCTCCGAGCCCGAACCCGCACAGCGACTCGCGCGCGTTCAACATGATTCACCTGGGCGGCGACCCGACCGACGTGGCTGACCTGACCGCCGCCGAGGTGCGGGGCCGCCGCTTTGCGTGGCAGATCGCGCAGTGGATACGCGACGCGATCCCGGGCTGCGAGCGATCGTTCCTGGAACTGACCGCGCACATGGTGGGCGTGCGCGAGAGCCGGCGCATGGTGGGACTGCAGCGCGTAACCGGCGAAGACGTGCTCTCCGCCCGCAAGCGCGGGGACGGCATCGCGCGCTGCAGCTTCGGTCTCGACATCCACTGTCCGATGGCGCACGTGGGACCGGAGGCGGTGGCCGCCGGCGGCTTCGTCTGCCGCGCGACCTGCGGCAAGCGCGATTGCCTCATGTTCACACGCTACGCCGATGAGCTGCCTCCGGCCCGCGGAATCGCCGATGGCTCGTGGTACGACATCCCCTATGGTGCTCTGGTATCGGCGGACCTGGACAACCTGCTCACCTGCGGACGGGCGCTCTCCGCCGACCACCTGGCGATCGCTTCGCTGCGGGTGATGGGCCCGTCGATGGCGACCGGCCAGGCAGCGGGAGAGGCCGCGGCGCTGGCGGCGGCGAAGGATAGCGATGTCGGTGCGGTCAGCGTGCCCGATCTGCAGGAGCGCCTGCGGGAGAACGGAGCGGCGATCTGACCGAGACACAGCATATGCACGGGAGGAAGACGATGCGCAGCATCACAGTGCCGGCACGCGACATTCCGGTGGTGGGTGATTACGATGTCATCGTGGCGGGCGGCGGTCCCGGAGGCATCCCGGCGGCGGTGTCCGCGGCGCGCGCGGGCGCGAAGACGCTCCTCATCGAGCGTTACGGCTACCTGGGCGGCATGGCCACCGCGGGACTGATCGCGGTGATTCTGGGCACGCGCGCCTCCGGAACCGATGAGCCGATGATCGGTGGCATCGCCGAGGCGCTGTGCCGGCGCATGGCCGACCTCGACGGCGCGCCCGACTACGACGAAGCGGTCGCGCGCGGCGGCATCCCCTTCGACCCCGAGGCCTTCAAGCTCGCCGCCGACGAGATCGTGCTGAGCAGTGGCGCCGACCTGCGCCTGCACTCGTGGGTGGCCGACGCTATCACCGATGACGGGCGCATCAGCGCACTGGTGTTGGAGAGCAAGTCCGGTCGCGAGGCGGTGACCGGGCGGGTGTTCATTGACGCGACCGGCGACGGTGACGTGGTCGCCCGCGCGGACGCGGGCTTCACCTTCGGCCGCCCCTTCGACGGCGCGGTGATGGCGATGGGCAGCATGTTTCACATCGCGGGCGTCGCCGACGATCGGCTGCCCACCGGCGAGGAGGCGCAGGCCATCCGCGAACGCGCGGCGGCGGCCGTGAACTCGGGAGAGATCAACGCGTACAACCCGAGCTGGGGTGGCGTGCTCGCGGGCAAACGCACCGGCCATCACATGCCCAACGCCACGCGCTTCGCCGGTGATCCGACCAGCGTCGCGGACCTGACCCGGGGCGAGCTGCAGCTTCGGCGCGACACCTGGCAGCTCGTGCGATGGTGGCGCGAGAACGTGCCGGGCATGGAGAACGCCTACCTCGTGCAGACCCCGCCGCACATCGGCCTGCGCGAGAGCCGGCAGATGGTGGGCCTCGACAGGATCACCGGCGAGGACGTAGTCGAGGCGCGCCGGCGCGACGACGCGGTCGCCCGCTGCCCCTACTGGATCGACATCCACTGCCCGCTCGGACGCACGAAGAACAAGACACACCTGTGTTACACCGGCTGCCCGAACGACCCACCATGTCCGATCTACGAGGAGCGCTACGAGGACCTCCCGGGCGATGGGAGTGACGATCGCAAGGCCCTCTACCCGCGCGACGGCCTGTGGTTCGACATCCCGTGGGGCAGCCTGGTCTCGGCGGACGTGGCCAACCTGGTGACCTCCGGACGGTGCATATCCGCCGATTACCAGGCGATGGCGGCGCTGCGCGTGATGGGCACGTGCATGGCCATCGGCGAGGCCGCCGGCGAAGGCGCGGCCATGGCCGCCGATGGAGATGGCGATGCATCCGCCATCGACGTGTCCGCCCTGCAGGAACGCCTGCGCTCCAACGGCGCCGCGGTCTGAGGCGTCCGGGGCTGCATGACGTTTCCGTGAACACCGCTCGCGAAGCAGGCGTCTGTGTGACCAAGCAAGTAGCTGAGCGGCGACTGCGTTGGATGGCGCCATGTGCTTCGGGGAGGCCGATGACGATGAAGGCAAACTGTGCGACGGCAGTTCTCGTGCTGGTGACGCTCTCGGTGCTGGCCGGTGTGGCCTGTGCCCAGCGCGGCCAGGTCGCGGCCAACCAGGCGGTGCTCACCTCAATGTATGGGGACGTGCAGACCCGTCACGGCACCGCCGGCTATCGCGCGGCACGACTCAACGAAGTGCTGGTGCCCGGCGATGGCATCAAGACCGGCGCCTCTTCGCGCGCCGAACTGACCATCGGCGGGGGCGGCTATGTTCGCATGGACGAGAACTCACAGGTGCTGGTAACGGCGATCGCCGCGGGCGGCACGACGACCTTTCAGACCATCGTGGGCGGCATCTGGGTGACCATCGAGCGTGCGCTGACCGGCGCCGGCAAGTTTGAGGTGCGCATGCCCAGCGCGGTCGCCTCGGTCACGGGTACGGTATTTCGCTGTGAAGTCGGCGCGGACGGCCAGTCCAGTACCTATGTCTACGAGGGTGAGGTTCAGGTGGACGCCGATGGGCAGGTGCTGCGCGTGGCTCCGAATGAACGCTGCCACGTGCCCCGGAATATGCGTGCGGTCATCGAGCGCTTCAACCTCGCGGGCGATGATGAGGCCGCGTGGGTGATGTACAACCGGCACCGCGACATCGTCAGCCGGCTCGGCGATCCCCAGATCATCGTGGCCCTGCGCGAAGATGGGCTCACGGAGATGGGCGCATGGCTGGCATCGCGGGCCGTCGCCGCGCAGCTCGCCCTGCATGGCTTGCAGAGCACCTCAGTCGTCGAGGCCGGCGTCACCGACTTCTCGTTCAATGACGATGGCACGATCAGATGGGGACGCAAGCCCATGGCCGACTACTGCGTCATCGGCGACGTCTCGCTGGTGCAGGTACGCGAGGTCAACCCCGGCCTGTTCTCCGCGCGCGTGAGCGCCGACATCCGCCTGGTGCGCGATGGAGAGGGCACGGCCCTGACCTCCATCACGGCGACGGTCCCCGGCCTCGGGGCCACCACGCGCGAGGCCGTGATGGCCGCGCTGGCGTCGCTGGGACGTCGCGTTGGCCAGGGCTTGGCGCCACGCATCATACGCGAGATGATGGAGCAGAGCACCGGTGTGGTGCGTATCGACATCTCCGGCGCCAACCGGGATCAACTGGCTCACCTGCGGCAGCTTGTCATGCGTCTCAACGGCGTGCTACGCACGGCTCCGCTGGTGCTGCCCGGCGACCGCGTGTCACTCGCCGTGGTCACACAACTGACGCCACGGGAACTCGGACGCGCTCTGCACGAGGCCGCCGGCGACGCGCTTCAGGTGGTGCTGGCGGGCGAACACGTGCTCTACGTGCAATTCCGGGGGGCCCCGGGCACGGACGCTCAGACGCGGCTGGCGCCCCCGCGACGGACAGCACCCCCGGCAGCCGACCCGCCGCAGCGCCCGCGCAACCTGCCGCGACGGCCCTTCGTGCACTCGAATCCGGGCGCCCGCTGAGCGGAGGTCGCGAGCCGTCGCCGCCCCCAGCACCCGACTGAGCGGACGGGCCGCGGTCATCGTGGCCGTGGCACTCGCTGTGCTGACTATCCTCGCATCCGCGCGCCTCGGCTCGCTGCGGGGCCTGGAGCTGCGCACCGTGGACTGGCGGCTGCGCATGCCCCACTCCTCGCCCCCACTCGACGACCTGGTGATCGTGGCCATCACCGCCGACACCCTCGACAGACTGCCCCGCTGGGGCCCGACCGCGCTCGATCGCAGGGTGTACGTCCCGGTCATTGAGCGCCTGGACGAGTGGGGCGCGCGCACCATCGGCCTGGACGTGTTCTTCTCCGGCGAGGGCGACGACCCGGCGACTGATGCCGCACTCGCCGGCGCCATGGCACGGGCGGGGAACATCATCGCCGTCGCCGGGGCGGACCCGACCCTGGAGGCCGCCAGTGAACGGCCGCAATTCATCGCGCCTCCGGAGGCCATCCTCCCCGCGCTGCGTCGGGTGGCGTCACCGCTGCTCTTCCGGCCCGATGGAGTGGTGCGCTGGGTGATTACGCAGCAACATGCGGCCGATGGCGTCACGGCGTACGACGCGCTGTCGCGGGCGCTGGTCTACGATGAGGTTGTGACCGTCCCGGATCAGGTCATGATCAACTGGGCGGGGCCGGCCGGAACCGTCGCCCAGGTTCCCTTCGAGGACGTGCACGCCGGCTCCGCCGACGCCTCGGTTATCCGCGACCGCATCGTGCTGATCGGCGTCACCGACGAGGTCAAGGACCTGTTCGTCACTCCCGTCGGGATGATGAGCGGCGTCGAGATCCACGCCCAGGCGGCGGCCACCATGTTGTCGGGGCGGTACATCACCGAGGCACCCCACGCGCTGGCGCTGCTGGTCGCGCTGCCCGCGTGCATCGCCATCGCGCTGGTCGGCCGCGGCCGGCGCCACTGGTGGACCTGGGGCGTGGCCGCCATCGTGGTGGTCGGCTGGTTCGCAGTCGGCGCGGTCGCCTTCGCCCGCTCGTTGATCATGCTCCCGCTCACCGGCGCGGGCCTGGCCGCCATCGTCACCGGGGTGGTGGTGTCGGCGCTGCAGAGCGAGACCGCACTGGGCTCGCTGGCGCGCCTGTGGCCCACGTGGGTCAGAGAGGAGGGCGAGCAGCTCGAGGTAACCGTGCTGGTGTGCGACATGGCCGGGTACACCGCGCGCTCGGAGACGAGTTCTCCGACCGAGATGATGGCGATGATGCGCGAGTTTTTCGCGATCGTAGACGAGGTGGTCGAGCCTCTGGGCGGCGTCGCCGCCCGCCGGCCGGGTGATGCCGCGCTGGTGTTCTTCCGGCCCGAGGAGGATCGGCCGCACCATGCCCGCAGGGCGCTCGAGGCCGCGCGCCAACTGGAAGCGCGGCTCGCCGAGCGCTGGCCGGAGGGTGACATCGGCTTCGGCATCACCCTCACCACCGGCCAGGTGTCGCTGGGCTGGGTGGGCGAGGCGCCGCCCGAGCCGCAGATCCTCGGCGACCCGGTGAACGTGGCCTTCCGCCTGCAGAGCGAGTGTCGCGAGCGCGCCTGCCCGATCCTGGCCGACTGGGAGACCGCGACCGCCGACCCCGAGATGGCCGCCGCCATGCGCCCGTTGGGCCAGGTCGAGGTCCGCAACCGCACGCGACCCGTGCAGATCTTCACGCCTGCGGGGCACTGACGCCACCGGGAACGCGAACTTGACAGTCCCGCCGGGCGTTCAGTATAATGCAACACACAACCTGACGGGTGCCGAAGTGGTGGAATTGGTAGACACGCTGTCCTCAGGAGGCAGTGGGGTTCGCCCCGTGCCGGTTCGAGTCCGGCCTTCGGCACCAGGTTAGTGCATCCAACGACGCTCAGCCGAGCGTCGTTTTGCGTGTACCCGCATGACGTGTCTCTCCAAGGAGGGCGGTTGGATGGATGAGAGGATGATTGACGCGATCAACAAGCAGATCAACGCCGAGCTATGGTCCGCCTACATCTACTACGCCATGGCGGCGTGGCTGGAGGCCAATGATCTGCCGGGCATGGCCACCTGGATGAAGGCGCAGGCGCAGGAGGAGCTGTTCCACGCCGACAAGTTCTTCAGCTTCGTGGTCGAGCGCGGCGGGCGCGTGGTGCTCTCGGCCATCGACGATCCCGGCAGGGACTGGGACTCGGCGACTGCGGTCTTCGAGCATGCCTACGAGCACGAGCAGTGGGTCACCGGCAACATCAACGCGCTCATGGATCTTGCGATCGAACTCAAGGACCACGCCACCGCCAGCTTCCTGCGCTGGTATGTGGACGAGCAGGTCGAGGAGGAGGCCAACACCTCGAGCGTCGCCCAGCAGCTTCGCATGGTCGAGGGCAGCGCGTCGCTGTTCATGCTCGACAGGGAGCTGGGCGCGCGCGTCTTCACCCCGCCGGCGGCCGCGGCCGAGTAATCGCCGACCGAATGACCGGACAGAAACGGGGCGCCCATCGTCGGGCGCCCCGTTTCTGTCCGCCATACGCGACCGTCGCTGCTACCGGGCGGCCTCGACGATGCTGATCAACCCGCGTTCGACCTCGGTCGCCTCCTCCGCGATGTCCGCGTCCGGGAACATCTGTGACATCGTGGACGCGCGCAACGTGCTGATGAGCACCTCCCCCTGCTGTTCGTACACCACGATCGGGCAGGGCAGCATCAGGGCGACCTTCACGTCGCGCTCCAAGACTGCTGCAGCATGGCGCGGGTTACACACCTCGATGATCTTGAGCGGGGCGCGCTCGAAGCCCTTCTTCGCCAGCGCCTCCTGCAGGTCGTGCACGTGCTGGACGCCGAAGCCACACTCTGGAGCCGCCGCGATCACCGCAGCCACCGCATCATCGAAGCTCTTCTCCGACCGGACCGTATAGTCAAGCTCCATCCCCATCACGTCCCCCTTCCCACATCTGATCGTGCGATGCTGCGCCTCTGCTTACCGATTCATCCCGAGCGGCCGCCATTCCCCCAGGTTCTCGACCACGCGGATGCGGTCGGCGGCGCCCAGCTTCACGTAGGTGTCCACGGTCCACTGATACGCCTCGGGCATCTCGCCCACGAAGGTGATCGGGCGCGGGTAGAGCAGCGCCAGGTTCTGCGGCAGGTCCCCCACGCGCAGCACGCCCATGATCTCGGGCGTGTCCGGGACCTCATGTGAGGCCGGCGGCGTCTCCAGCACCACCTCGCTCACCGCGGGGTCGAGGATCGCGGCGTAGATCGCCTGCACGCACCACGGGCCGGTGCCGAAGACCGCGGTCTCCCCCACCGCCTCCTGCGCGCGCAGCGCCGCCAGCCCGGCCAGCAGGTCGAAGACCTGGCGCTCGGGCAGCGTGAAGCCGCAGATCACCATGCCCCGGCGCACGGTCCACGTCAGCCCGTCACCGATCGAGGTCGAGCCGGTTCCACGAACCTCCACCACGCCGGTGGCGATGCCCTCCGCGACGCGCGGGCGGTCGGCGCCGCCGCCGGCATAGGGCGAGCGCGCCTCGCGCATCGGCGCCACCAGCGTCGGCAGTGCGATGGTGCGCTGCCTGGGGAGCGTCAGGTGCGCGCGAATCGCGAAGCCGTCGCCGGGGTCAAGGTCGAAGCGGTAGGCGATCACACCTCCGCCGCCGCCCTCGTCGCGCGCGAAGCGCACGCGTGGCCGGACGGTCTCCGGGATCTGCCGGAAGCCGGTCGCGCGCAGGCGGGCGATGGCGTCTCGCTGATGGCGGCTCCACTGGTCGTCACTGCGCACCTCGATGGGGCGGATCGGCGGGTTCAGGGTGCGGTCGATCTCCCCCATCGTGTCATCTTCGGGAAGCTTGCCGCCGAAAACCAGCAGATTCTCCTCAGGCTCCTCGAAGTCGGTGACGTCATCGGTGACCGGCGTGTCGTCGCCCTTGAGATGGAGGTTGAACCACTCGAAGATCGCCTTGCGCAGCATCGGCGTGTAGCCGTGGAAGCTCAGGTCCTCGACGAGTTGGCACATCTCGGCGGCGCCGAGGGCCTCGTAGACCCGACGGATGCGATGCACCTGCTGCTTGTAGGCGTAGGGGCGCCACAGACCGTCATCGGCGCCGGCCGCGACCAGCAGCGGGCGTGGGGCGATGAGCGCGCCGATGTGCGCGGTGTCCCAGCGGAAGTAGTTGATTACGTGCGCGCAGTCGCAGTGCCCGTCGATGCAGCGGTCGCAGATGAGCTGCTCCATCGAGCCGGTCTGGCACACCGGCACGCAGCACTTGATGCGCGGGTCCGCCGCCGCGAGGTTCCAGGAGATCACGCCGCCGCCCGAGAGCCCGGTGACGCCCATGCGGCTCGCGTCCACGTCCTCGCGCGTGGCCAGGTAGTCGAGCGCGCGCATCCCGTTCCACACTTCGGTGCCTGAGGGCGTGTACCCGCGGCTGACCCAGTCCCAGCGCCCCTCGCGGTAGGTCCCGTGGTGGATGCCCTGGCACTCGCCGAGCTGGATCGGGTCCACCACCAGCGCCACGTAGCCGTGGCTGCCGAACCAGCGCGGGTTCTGCTGGTAGGTCAGGTTGACCTTGCCTCTGGTGTGCCCGCACAGGTAGAGCACCGTGGGCAGGGGCTCGTCGATCTGCTTCGGCCGATAGATGTTGCCCGCGACGTGCGCGCCGGGCGCGGCCTGAAAATGCACCTTCTCGACGAGGTAGTCCTCGCGCTCGAGGGTACCGGTGACCGTGGCCTCCAGCGGCGTGCGCTCAGGCAGCGGCCACAGGCCCAGAGACTTGAGCCACATGGTGCGGCGCTCATCCTCGCTCCAGCGGAGCTGCTCTGCCGACGGTGGGATGAGCATCGCCTCCGCCGAGATCGCCCTCGCCTCGTCGCACAGCCAGTCGAACAGGTTCATCGCGCCGGGCTCCTCTCGTCTCTGCGCTACAACTCCGCCGCGTCGATGTCGGCCTCCGCCGGGTCGAAGACGCCGACGCGCTTGAACTCCTCGTAGCCCCAGTGCTGCCAGAGCGGATCGACGCCGATGGAGGCGTTGTCGCCGTAGTCCTTGGCGATGAAGCCGCCGCCGCGCCCGAGCTTGTCCACCATCTCCCGCGCGCGCGCCCGGATCAGCGCCTCGTCCCCGGTGGGGAGAGTCACCTGGATATCAACCGGGAGCCAGAAGGTCGTCCGGCCGTGGAATTCCGCCAGATTATCCAGGCCATGCAGTTCGGGCTGGTCGAACTGAAAGACGTCCATGCCCAGCTCCACCAGCGGCGGGATGATGTCGCTGACGCAGCCGCACGAGTGCATCCACACGGTCATGCCATGTGAGTGCGCACGCTCGATGAGGCGCTCGAAGGTCCATTTGAACATGCGATCCCACATCGCCGGTGAGACCAGCAGCCGCTCCTGAGTGCCCCAATCCTCGCAGAAGAACACGCCGTCGCAGCCGATGTCGGCGTAGATGTCCACCTGCGCGATGACGATGTCGCTGACCATGCGGTTGATGTCGTTGACCAGGTCGGGGTCGCCCGCGCACCACTCAAGGTAGGTGCCGAAGGTCGGCAGGTAGCGCGCCCGGTTGAAGCACGCGCCGGTGATGCTGCCCAGCAGGTACAAGTCTCCAAGCTGCTCGCGCACCTGGTAACAGCGCTCGTAGCGGGCGGGATCGTCCAGGTTCGGAGGCGTGTACGCCTCGAACTCCTCGCGCGACGCGAAGGCCGGCTCGACCACCTCCCCGCCCTTGGTCCAGTCGATCAGCCGCCGCCAGGTGCAGCCCCACTCGTCCTCCCACAGTTCGCCGCCGATCCCGTCCTCGCGGCGATTCTCGTCGAAGTCGGGATTCGCCGCCGGGCCGCAGCTCCCCACATCGCGCAGGCGCGTCCCGCCGTCGTAGTTCGAGTATGAGAAGCCGATGCGCGGCGGGTGGTCGAACTCAAGCACGCGTCGGATGATCTCGCGCGACGTCATGGTCATGCGCTCCCGTGGCGGCGATCTCAGTGCGCCGGGCTGTCGCGCAGGGTTCCTCGCGCAATGCGCGCCGACCTGCACCGCAGGTCCCGTCCGCGAGGTCGGCGAAGTATGTGGATAAGCGCCACCCTCGCAGTCATCGGTTCTCCCCATGAGCGATCACGGCGATGCCGCGTGCCAACCGGTTGCCCAACGCCTGCGCCTGGGGATGAGTCTGGTGGCGCTCGCGCTCGCCATGGTCGCCGCCTACGGCTTCACTACCTTCCCGGTCTACGCCCACCGCGCGCAGCAGCATTTCGGTATCAGCGAAGGGCGCCTGGGTATGCTGCTCAGCGCCGGAGCGATGGGCTCGCTGGTCTCGCTACTGCTGGTCGGCCCGGCCACCAACCGCCTGGGATCGCGGCGGATGATCCGCGTCTGCCTCGCCGGCTCGGGCCTGGCCTACCTCGTGTGCGGCCTGGGACGCAGCCTGGTCTCGCTGCAGATCGGCCTGATGCTCACCGGCTTCTTCGGTGCGGCCAACGCGGCCGCGCTGCCCGCCTTCCTCATCTGTCAGTACCCCGCCTGGCGCCGACGAATGGTCACCATCAGCCTCGTCGCCATCGCGGTGCCCGGCGTGGTGTTCCCGCTGCTCGGCCAGTGGCTGCTCGGGCGCGTGGACGCCGAAGCGATGAGCTTTGCGGCCGCGCTGCATCTTCCCTTCGTGGCCGCGGGCATCGCACTGCTTGCCGGACAGTTTGTGCTGCACTTCGGACGCGTGGCGGACGAAGTCGCCGACGGCCCGTCGGCCGACTTCAGCCTGCGCAGCATCCTGACGGTACCGGCGCTGGTGATCATCGTATGCGCGATGGTGCACTCCGGCTCGGACAATGGCCTCTACGGGTGGCTGCCCACCTTCATGGAGCGGCGCTTCAGTCACCTGCCCATCGGCACCGGCCTGATGCTCGGCCTCTACTCCGCCGCCTATGCCCTCGCCCGGCTGGCGCTTGCCGCGCTGCCCGAGGGCGCCGGTCAACGCGCCTTCCTGGTGCTGCCCGGTCCCATCGGCGGCGCGGCCATGATCGCGGTCATCTGGCTGGGCGGTCCGCTCACCATCGGCATCGTCTACCCGCTCGTCGGCCTGCTGGTCGCGCTCGAGTTCCCGGCGCTGCTCGCCGAGATACGCGAGACCTCACCGGCACGCTTCTCGGCCGTATACGCCGCCTCGATCTGGTCGGGCAGCCTGCTCAGCATCGCCAACGCGAACCTGATCGGCCAGATCGGCGAGCGCACCGGCGATCTGCGCATCGGTCTGACCCTCGCCGCCGTCGGCTTCATTGCCTTCGGGATTATCGCTCTCGTCACGGGCATGGGCCGCCACGACCCGGCAGGTGTGCGCTCGCCGGGCGCGGAACCGACCGGCGACGCCTGAAGTCACGCCCGGGAGCGGCCCCATGCACATCTCCGACCGCGCACGCGACCTGCACGACCGCGCCATCATCGTTGACGCGCACAATGATTCGCTGATCCAGCGTCTCGCTGACGAGGAGAGTCTCGACCTGACGGTGCGCGATGAGCGCTACCATTTCGACATCCCGCGCGCGCTTGAGGGTGGCCTGACCTGCAGCTTCTTCATGGTCGGCAGCTCAACACTCGACCAGGCGATGGCCCTCTTCGACGGCACGTGGCGACTGGCCGAGGAGCACGCGGATCAGGTCATCTACGCAACCTGCGTGGCCGACATCGAGCGCGCCAAGGCCGAGGGGAAGCTCGCGCTCATCGCTCAGCTTGAGAGCTGCACCTGCTTGAATGAGAGCCTGGCGACACTGCGCAACCTCCACCGGCTGGGCCTGCGCGTGGCCAACCTGACCCACGGCGAGGGCGGCGAGGGCACCACGCAACTTGAACCGAGCACCTTCGACTACTGCGCTCCGGCCGATCGCGAGGCCGCGCGCCGGCGGCCCGGCCTCTCTCCCTTCGGCCGCGAGGTTATCGTCGAGTGCAACCGTCTGGGCATCGTCATTGACCTTGCGCACGCGAACGACGCGAGCTTCTTCGAGGCGGTCGAGCTGTCGGCGACGCCACCGATCTTCTCGCACGGCGCGGTGTTCGCGCAGAGCCCGCACTGGCGCGGCCTGACTGACGATCAGCTCCGCGCTCTGGCGCAGGCGGGGGGCGTCATGGGCATGGCCTTCCACCCGAAGTTCATCGACCGCGAGGCGCCCGGCCTGGAGCGCCTGGCGGACAGCATCGAGTACGTCATCGAGCTGGTCGGTCCGGACCACATCGGCATCGGTGCCGACTACGATGGCATGGGCTCAAACGTGCCTATCCCGGCCGCGATCGAGCACCTGCGCGAGTTCACCGAGGCGCTCGTGGCCCGCGGCCTTGACGACGAGACGGTCCTGAAGGTGCTGGGCGGCAACTTCATGCGGGTCCTGGGGGAAGTCATCGGGTGAGAGCGATGCGAATGCGCGAGCGGGTCGTCATCAACGGTGACGTCGTCGTAGTCGGCACCGGGGCCGCCGGGATGATCGCGGCGCTGACCGCCGCCGAGCATGGCGCGAAGGTCCTCTGCATCTCGAAGATGCCCTTCCACGCGCCGAGCTGCACCACCCGCGCATTCGGGGACATCACCTGGTCCACACCGGACACCGCGGAGGAGCTGCTCAGGCAGGTGATCTGCACCGGCGGTTTCCTCAATGACCAGGGCCGAGTGCGGGTGTTCGCCGACCGGGTCCACAGGATCCTGCGCCGGCTGCGCGTGCTGGGCGTTGAGTTCGACGCGCCCCACTCTGCCGGGCCGGGCATGCCGGGGACGGTGCGCTGGTCGTACCGCGGAACCGACTCCGGCCAGGAACTGCTCGACGTGATTGGGGCGGCGACGATGCCCCGCAAGGTAGGCTTCCTCTACGGCCACGCCGCCACCGAGGTACTGGTTGAGCAGGGCGTGGTGTGCGGGCTGGCGGCCGTATGCCTGAAATCACGACAGCCGGTGATCCTGAACGCGCCGTGCGTCGTCCTGGCGACCGGCGGTGGCGCCGGCATCTTCGCGCGCACCGATAACCCGCAGGCCACGACCGGCGACGGCATCGCAATGGCGTATGAGGCGGGAGTCGAGTTGGTGGACCTCGAGCTGATCAGCTTCGGCTACCCCGAGGCCCGCATCTCGGATGTGCTGGCGCGCGGCGAGCAGCTACGCGAAGAGCTGCTGGCGCTGGGCCACGCTCACTACTTTCTCGGCGGCATGAGAGTGGATGCCCGGGCGCGTAGCGGCATCGCCGGGCTGTTCGGCGCGGGAGAGGTAACCGGAGGCCTGTTCGGCGCCGGTCGGCTGGGCGGCAGCGCCCTCGCCGACTGTGCTATCTCAGGCCAGGAGGCGGGACGAGCAACCGCGCGGTACCGGCGCGACCGCCTTGACGCGACCGAGCTGTTGGATGATGCCGTCGGCGCCGCCTGCGACCGCATCGAGATGGTATTGCGCGGGACGACCCACCCCGCCCCTGTGCAGGAGCGCATCCGCCAGATCTGCTGGCGCAACCTCGGCCCGGTGAAGACCGAGGCGTCAATCTCTCGGGCGCTGGAGGAGCTGGACGAGATTGCGCCGCAGATCGCGTTGTGCGGCGGGGCGAACCGGGAGGCCATCCGCATGGCGGTCGAGGTACGGCATATGCACACGGTGGCCCGGCTGGTCGCGCGGGCGTCGCTGGAGCGGCGGGAGACGCGGGGCTGCTACTGGCGCGCCGACTACCCCGAGCCCGACAACGTGACGCAGCTTCGCAACATCATCCTGCGCAAGGATACGGGCGGCCCCGAGGTGACCTCAGAGCCGCCCATGATGTGCTATCTTCGAGAGCCGACGCCCCCGCGCATCGGCGCGGGGTGCTTCGAATATGTCACGCGCGAGACGCCATCCGCGGATCAGGGGTAGTACCGGCCCGACAGGTTGTGCTCGCGCAGGTAGTCCTTCACCGCGTTCTCACGCGTGTTGTTCCCCGGATGACTCATGAACAGGATCTCAAGATCGCTCGGTTCGCTGCCCTGGATCTGCTTGAAAGTCTCCAGAACCGCGAGCCCCGCGGTCGGATCGTAGCCCGCCCCCGCCGTCCACCGACAGGCGAGTTGATCGGCCATTATCTCGTTGTCGCGGCCATAGTCCTGCAGCCCGAGCCCCGCAACGATCGCCGCGATCTCCTTGGCGGTGTTCTGACCACCGAGCAGCACCTCAATGAGCACCTGCGCCCCGATGGCCCGCTCGATGCGCCGGACCGCATGCTTCTGGCGGATGTGCGTGGTTTCGTGGGCCAGCACCCAGGCCACCTGGTCTTCGTCACGGCCGAGGCTATCGAGCAGACCCTCGTAGAAGTAGATGGGACCACCCGGCAGGGCGAAGGCGTTGTTGACGTCCTCGCGCACCAGCGTGAACGAGTAGGGGTAGTCGGGCGGTGAGGCCGCGGCGGCGATGCGGCCGCCGATATGCTGAAGCCAGCGCGCATCCGGACTCGACCGGTCTACGTTGTGCTCGCTGTCGAACTCGGCTGCGGCCTCCCGGCCGATCTGAATCTCCTGATCGTGGCTGATCAGGAAGGTGGTCCCATCACAGCCTGACAACGCCCAGCCGACAGTAGCCAGCACCACCATCACAGCTATCAGCTTCGCACCGACGCGCATGGCTCTCTCCTCCAGCTCCGCCAGGCTTCGCACCATCTGGAGAGTTCCCACTGCACCGCCGGTTTCCTGCCCCGCCCCGCGGCTCAGTCGGCCTGCAGGTGTTCACTGACGAACTGCACGGCCCGCCGCATAGCCTGCTCGACCTGCGCACGATCGGCGCCTCGCAGCCCGTGGCCCGCCCCCTCAAAGGTGAACAGCTCGTAGTCGATCTCCAACTCGTCGAGCCTGCGCGTGAGGGTGACTGTCTGCGAGTACGGGACCGTGCGGTCCGCGGTGCCGTGCATGATCAGCACGGGCGGATCGTCAGCGGACAGGTGTGTGATGGGCGATGCCTCCGCGTAGCGCTCGGGGAACTCCTCGTGCGAGCCGCCCATGAAGGCGACCAACGCGGGCTCGGAATGCATGTCATCGGCGGCCAGGTCGGTGGGGCCGTTCTTGTCCACGATGCAACGCACGAAGTTGGTCAGCGGCCTGCCCTGCGCGTCCAGGTCTTCGGGGCCGGGCTCGAGATAGCCCATCATCAGCGCGAGGTGGCCGCCCGCCGATCCGCCCCAGACGGCCAGACGATCCGGGTCGATGTTGAGATCGGCGGCGTTGGCGCGGATCCAGCGGATTGCCGCCAGGCAGTCGTCCACCGCCGCCGGATAGGGCGCGACGCCGGAGAGCCGGTAGTTGAGCGAGAACACCGCGATACCCGCGGCAAGAAGCCGGTCACCCTGGACGGCGCGGAAGCCGCCGGCCTTGTCGCCGTTACGCCAGCCCCCACCGTGAATGTGGATCAGCGCCGGGTGCACTTCGCTGTCGGGCGGCAGATAGGCGTCAAGCAGCAACGGATAGCCGTCTATCTCGCCGTAGCGCAGGTCGCGGATTGCCCAGACGCCATCCTCGAAGCTCACGCTCGCCTCCGCGAACGCGTCCGCGCCTCCTGCGACGGAGTCCTCCCCGACGAGCTGAGCCAGCCGCCGCTCGAGCTGCTGCGGCTGCACCCAGAACTGCTTCTCGAGCACCGTACCGCCCTGGTCGATGAGGAAGGCGGAGTTGGGCCGTTGGCCGTACGCCTCCCAGACCGCGTTGTCCATCCCATCCACCAGGATCAGGAAGCCCTCGCCCCGCTCGGTCGCGACTCGCCGAGCGAGGGCCAGGCGCTGCTCATAGTCGGCGGGCTGGGCGATGAGCAGACCCTCAGCGCGGTTGCGGTCGCCCACCCACTCCTGGCCGGAGTACGGGCCGGGGCTGCCGGACGGATGCGCCTCGACCGTGTAGACCAGGACGAAGTGGCAGGCGTCGCCGAAGCGATCGCGCAGGGCCTGCATCTGCCGGATCTTCCCGCGGTAGACCGGGCAGGTCAGGCAGCCGAATTCCAGGACGACCGGGCGATCGGCGTAGAGGTCGGAGAGCGTAACGGCCTCGCCCTCGAGGTCGCCGAGGGTGAAGTCGGGGGCGCTCTCCCCTATCCGGGGTGGGCGCTGCATGAAGGTGCGGAGCTGGGCCTGTTGGCGCGGCCGGTCCTGTGGGCGGGCCCGGGTGGGGCGGGACGTGCCCTCAGGCTGAGCGAAACCGGCACCGGCGACCAGCAGAGCTGCGACAACGGCCAGCGACCGCCGAGCAGCCGCACCGACCCACATCTGACCGTGCATGTGGACCACCTCCGCGCGAGTGTCGTGCACTCACCACGCTGCGTTCTCGGCTATTGCCGCAAACGCCCGCTCGGCCCGGTTTGTTCACGTCCGGACCAGGTTCAGTCGGAGTAAACCTCCAGTTCGACCACCTGGCAGATCGCGTTTGCGGAGTTGTGCAGGCAGGTGAAGCGGACAAACCTGGCCTGGCGCGGCTCGAAGCGATCAACCTGCCACGACCTCCATTCACCCGCACTCCTGTCCACTGCGGGCAGCCAGCTCTCGCCATCAACGGAAGTGTCGATGCGGTAGCGGAAGAAGCGGCCGTCGAGGTCGAAGAGCATGACCTGCGTCCGGGCGACGGTGGCGACCTCGGGCAGCTCAATGGTGACCGAGCCGGGCACGTAGAAGGCGGTGAAACCGTGCATGCCACCGTAGGAGTAGATGTCGCCATCGATCATCTTCTCAGGCGTGATGCCCGGCTCCCACTCGGGCACGTCGGGCGCGCCATGGACGACGGCCCCGCGCGCAGCCAGCGCGAGGTTGGCGCCCGGATCGCGCTCGACCGGCGCGAGCGGCGGGAACTCGTTCTCGCCGGTCGGCTCCCACGTGCCCTTGACGAAGCGGTAAAGAGCATCATAGAGCGCGCGGCCTTCGCTTCCGCCGCGATAGAAGTCCAGCACCGCCCGTCCACCCTCGTAGTAGCCCAGCAGGGCCCCGGTCATCCAGCCGTAAAAGGCGCCGGCGTCAAGGTAATCGTAGAACCGCCGGCGGAAGCGCTCGTCGGTGAGCGCGCGCGTGTCGAACTCGACCTCGACGCCGGTGCCGACGACCTGCGTGCGCAGGGCGTGGGTGCGGAAGTGGCTCAGCGGGCGATCGTCCGACGTGAAGAAGTAGTTCGGCTGGTACATGACCGCGTCGAAGCCGGCGTCGCGCCAGGCGGAGTATCCGCCCGCGCCGTAGTACGGAATCCAGAAGTGCTTGAGCCCCAGCTCATGCAGGTGCTCGGAGGTCCAGCGCGCGAGCGACACATAGCTCCCCCCGATGGACTCGGCAGTCCAGTAGAAGCCCACCAGTTCGAGGTGCTCGTACTCGGCGGCCCGCCACTGCGCGCGCACCCGATCGATGTACCAGGCCAGCGCCTGCCGGGCGTCCTGCTCATCGGACAGGTCCAGCGCCTGCTCCTCACCGGGCAGCGGTCCGAAGGCATGGTCCTGGGCGAGAGGGATGGGCAGCGTGATGACCACCTTCACACGGCGGTCGGCCGGACCGATGGCCGCCGCGACCTGTGCCACCGCCTGCTCGAGTCCCGCCAGTCCGGCGTGCGGGCGGAACCAGCACTCGGCCAGCCAGACCCAATCGTCCATGGTGGGCAGACGCGTCTCCTCGCGGTAGTGGTGGATGAACACCCCATCATCCGTGGCGAACTCGATGAACAGGAAGCCATCGAAGAACCAGTCCAGCGGGCGGCCGTCAGCAGCGAGGTACGCGACATAGGGGAGGATATTCTCGCGGGTCCACTCGACGCGCGATTGCCGGCCGTGGTAGATGAGGACGAGGTCCTCGATGCCGCCGGCGGGCTCGGCGCCCGGTGGCTGGTAGTGCCACCCCTCAGGTGCCCCGCCGGTCTGAGCGGCGACCGGGAGTGCAGGCGCGAGTGTCAGCGCCGCGGCTACGGCGACCACACGGCTCATGCGCGCCACCTCTCCCCGCTCACAGCTCCCCGTGCTGCGCGCCCACCGGCTCGATCAGCTCAAGCCGCTTCGCCGCCAGCGCGCGGTAGACGTCGGGCAGATCGAAGTGCTCCAGCACGCCCGGGATCATCACCGACAGCGGCCAGTCGTAAAGCTCGGCCTCGGCGATCTCGGCGTAGCTGGTCAGCGGGTGGATGAGCGTGACCCGGGTGACATTCGGGTGCAGCAGCGCCGCGAGGGCCCCGGGGATGGCCCCGTAGCCGCGCGCGACCAGGTGCACCTTCGTGTAGCCGTAGGCGCCCATCCAGTCGAGTGTGCTGAGGATGTCGTGGACGCGCCAGGCGACGTAGCTCTCGCCGAACATGGTCGCGTGCGCGGCGTAGAAGTAGTCGCTGCCGTAGTAGCTGTCGAAGCTGTCGGGCTTGACCGCGTCGGGCATCGACTCGCCGATGCCCCGGTAGTCGCAGGCGAAGAAGGCCGGGTTGGCCGTCTCCAGCCCGCGGATGAACTCATCCTCGCGCAGCTCCGCGTCCGAGGACAGGTGCGGCAGGTAGAGCACTGCCGAGCCGTCGAGGCCCACGGGCGCGGTCAGCGGCTCGGCGTGGCGCGGCTCGTCCTCCAGCTTCGTGATCACCACCTGGGCGCCGAAGCGCGGGTCGGTGTCGAGCACGTAGTGCGACTGCCACTCGCGGGCGTAGCCGCGCCGGTTCCACAGGCGCAGTACCCGGGCGTTCGGAGGGCCGTGGCGTTCGGGCAGGTCCAGCACCTCGCGCACGCGCGCAACCAGCTCGTCCCCCGAGGGTGCGCCCCGCTGCGCCGCAAGCTCGCGGGAACGCTCGGCCGTGAACTGCCAGGCCCACGTCGGCTCCAGCTCGGCCACCTGGCCGGACTGCGTGCACCACAGCGCCTCCTGCGGTTCCTCGACGAAGGTTTCGTCGGTGGCGCGCAGCGGCAACCCGGCGGCGTTGCAGAAGTGGGCCACCATGGCATTGCGCATCGCCGGCGGGTAGCCGTGACCTCCGGGATCCATGTAGTAGTCGAGCAACTCCTCGGCTCCGAGCAGGCGGTAGATGTGCTCGATGCGCGCGAAGCTCTCGCGCGAGCCCCGCTGGTCGAAGAAATCCTGGGCGGCGGTAAGCAGGATCAGGGGAGCCGGGGCGTTCATGAGCAGCAGGTCATGCTGACCGACACCGAGCGTGTGGGCATTCGGCACCATCTGCTCGGCGTCGGCGGCCAGCTCGTTCTCGATGTCGCGGCGCCACGAGGTCACGTAGCAGGCCGGAGCGGACATGGTCAGGCGGCGGTCCAGCGCGGTCAGCAGCGTGCTCATGGTGCCGCCGCCGGAGGCCCCGGTGATGCCCAGGCGCGCCGGGTCAACTTCCTCACGGGTGAGCAGGTAGTCGATAGCGCGGATTCCGTCCCAGGCCCGCCAGGTGCCGAAGAACTCGCCGACCAGCAGTTGCGGGTTGCCGATGTAGTTGTGCTGGAAGGTCCCCCAACGCACCTTCTGGCCGTCCTCGTCGTCGCCTCCAGGGTACTGCAGGCGCTCGCCCTGGCCGATCGGATCGTAGGCGAGCGCGACCATGCCGTTGCGCGCGCAAAGCTGGGCCACCGCCTGGTTGTAGTCGGCGGCCTTGCCCTCGCGGGAGTGCCCGGAGGGGACGATCACCGCGGGCGCGGGGAAATCGGCGTTGCGCGGGATGTACAGGTTCGCAGTCACGGGGAAGTTCGGCCGGCTCTCGAAGATCACGTTCTCGATGACGAAGTCGTCGCGCTCGAGCGTGGCGACCGTGCGGGCATTGAGCGGCGTTCGCTCGGGCAGATCGCCGAACATGGCCGGGAGCTTGCCACGCAGCTCCTCTACGTAGGCGCGAGCCTCTTCGGGGCCGTCGAGGGCCATGATGCGCTCGTGGTTGGCGGCGTCGAGGTTGCGAATGCGGGCGACCACATACTCCTGCATCATGCGCGGAAAGCGGTTGAGCGGCTCCATGCGCGATGTCTCCTCCTGAGCAAAGGCGATTGACCCGGCGACGAGCAACGCTGCAGCAAGCCCAGCAGCGGTCACGACCGCGGTCCCGGTGGCGACCATGGTGGCAGAGGCGATGCGAATGGTGCGTTGAATCATCGTGTTCGGTGGCTCCTGCACTTGGGCCTGGATCGACGAAGTGAGGTTCCCTGCAGGCGCGGGCGGGTCCTGCAGAAGAGGCGAGACCCGGTTCCCTGGAGGCAGGGAGCCCCCGCCTACCCCAGCAGCCGCGCCGGTAGCCCCGCCGCCTTCAGCCTCGCCAGCGCGGTCTTGCGCCGCATGGCCTTGCCTTCAGCGCTCAGAGGCTGCACCAGCGACAGCTTCTTCGTCGCCAGCTCGCGATAGACGTCCGGCAGGTCGAAGTGCTCCAGCACATGCGGGAGCATCACCGACAGCGGCCAGCTCTGCATCCGTGTTTCCGCCATCTCGCGGTAGGAGATCGGCGCCCGCTTGAGCGTCACCTGCCGGACATGATCATCCAGCAGCGCCGCGAACGCTCCCGTGATCGCACCCCACTGCAGCCCCACCAGGTGCACGCGGTCGTAGCCGCAGGCCGCCATGAAGTCGAGCGTCCGCAGCACATCATGGACTCGCCATCCCAGGTACGGTTCGCCGAGCATCAGGCCGTAGGATGCGTAGAAGTAGTCGCTGCCGTAGATGTGCTCGAAGGTGTTCATGCCGCAGGAATTGGGCCGCAGCTCGCCGATGCCCCGCGGGTCCAGCGCGAAGAAGGCCGGGTTGTCGGCCGCGAGCCTGCGCACCAGCGGGTCTTCGCGCAGCTCCGCGTCGGCCGAGTGATGGGAGACGTAGAGCACCGCGGACCCCTTGCCGGGGAGCGGTCGCGAGGCCCGCGCAGCGTCCTCGAGCTTGTAGACCAGTGCCTGTCCGCCATGCTCGGGATCGGTCTCGAGCAGGTAGCTGGCCGACCCCGTCCGCGGCCACTGCCGCCCGCTCACCGGACGCAGACAACGGAAGTGCGGTGGCTCCTCCGGACGCCCGGGCAGCACCAGCAGCCTGCGTACCGCCCGCAGCAGCGCCTCGCCCGAGACCTCGCCCCGCTTCCGCGCGAGTTGCTCGCTGCGCTCGCGCGTGAAGTCGAAGACCGTCGCCGGTCTGCGCTCGGCTACCTGGCCGCTGCGCGTGCACCACAGCGTCGGTTGCTCCTCGAGCGTCAACTCGGGCTCTTTCGCCGGGACGCGCAGACCGGCATGCTTCGCGAAGAAGCCGTACATCGCCTCGCGGTTCTCGATGTGGTAGCCGTGGGGCCGCGGGCCGATGTGAAGCCGCACGTTCTCCTCGGCGCCCAGCAGCCCCCAGAAATGCCGCAGTCGCTCGAAGGTATCGATCGCCCCGCGCACATCGAAGTAATCCTGCTCCTGTGTCAGCAGGATCAGCGGCTTGGGCGCGTGCAGCATGAGCAGATCGCCCATCTCCATGCCCTGCGCCAGCGTGAGCGGCGGCTGCTGTTCGGCGTCGGCGGGCAGCTCGTTCTCGGCGTTGCAGCGCCAGGTGGTGATGTAACACCCCGGCGCCGCCATGGCATAGCGATCGTCGTTCGCCAGGATCAGCGTGGTCATGGTGCCGCCGCCGGAGTTCCCGGTCAGCCCCACGCGCTGGGGATCGACCTCCTCGCGCGACAGCAGGTAATCCATCGCCCTGACGCCATCCCACACGCGCCACGAGCCGAAGAACTCCCCCACCAGGATCTGCTGGCGGCCCATCCAGTTGTGCTCGGCGGTGCACGGCCCGACTCGCGATCCGCCCCTGCCATCGGGGTACTGCAGGCGCTCGCCCTGGCTCATCGGGTCGAAGATCAGCACGACGAAGCCCTTGCGCGCGAGCCCCTGGGAGAATGACTGGTAGGTCTCGCCGCCCTTGCCCTCGGCCGAGTGCCCGCACACCCCCAGCACCGCAGGCGTCGGTCCGGTCAGCCCATCGGGCACGTAGAGGTTCGCGGTCACCGGGAAGTTCGGCCGGCTCTCGAAGATGATCTTCTCGACACGGTAGCCATCGCGCTGGAAGGTGCCCACGACCTCCGGGTTCAGCGGGGTCCGGCGCGGGTAGCGCCCGAACACCCTGCGCATCGCGCGGCGCAGCTCATCCTGATAGGCAAGCGCGGCCTTCTTCGAGCGCATTCCCAGAATCCGCTCGCGGTTCGCGTCACTGATCGCGCGCACGCGCCCGACCAGATACTCCTGCATGACCTGCGGGAAACGGTTCAGTGGCTCCATCGCTCGGCTCTCCCTCTCGCCTCTCGTCATCATCTCGTTCGCGCTCGCGCCGCACCGCCCCTCCCCGCCCTCGCTCTGCGGCAGACCAGCGGAGGGCCTCGCGCCCCTCAGCCGGGCTCCCCCGCCGCCAGCCGCAGCGCCCGCAGCCGCAGCTCCGCCATCGGCTCGCCGGCCTCACGCGCCGCCAGCAGCTCCGCCAGCTTCCGTTCCTCGCCGCGTTCGCGCAGCAGCGTCAGCAGGCAGTAGTCCTCCCAGCCCTCACGCACCGCTTCCGACGCCCGCGTCGGGATCGGCCCGCGCGGCCCCGGGAAGACCATCTGGTAGTCCGCGCGGTCCTCGCGCGTGTATAATTCCATGTCGAAGTCATCCCACGGGTTCCCGCGCGGAGCGTAGTAGGAGTAGAAGGCCCAGCCGTTGAGGCCGCGCTCGAAGGCCTCCCAGCCCATCCCCCGATACAGCTCCACCTGCGCCGATGCCTCGCTGCGCGCGTGATGGGTCGCCACGTAGTAGAAGGCGTTGACCGCCCGCGGCCGGGTGAACAGCTCGTAGCTGCGCGGGTGATCGCGCAGGAGCAGGTAGAGCGGCACCGACACGTCGATGACCTGCGAATACCATGGGCTCAGCGCCGCGTAGACCTCGTCGTCACCGGACACGCCATTGCCCACCCAGAAGCACGGGTTGCAGTAGATCCGCACACGCGGATCCGCCCGCTGGATCAGCGTCGCGACCGCCCCGAAGCCCGCCGCATTGTGCGGCCCCGGCTCGTCGGTCACCTCCGCGTACCAGTCCTCGTAGCCCATGCCCAGTTCGCCCGCGCGCTGCACCAGCGCGTGCACGTGCTCGGCGATCGCCACCTCGTCCTCGACACCGAGAGCTTCGGGATCAACGCGCGCTGCGTAGACGTCATCCACGTACTTGCGCGGTATCCCGTGGACACGGAAGATCGCCCGGCCGCGCTCGCGCGCCAGAGCGCTGATCGAGCCCGGTTCGGGAAAGCCGTCCCAGACGGTCACGCCCAGTGACTGCTTGTAGGCCACCTCGCGCTCAGGGCGATCGGCATGCTCGAAGGGGAACTGCGCGGTGGTTCGGCTCCAGGTGTTCACCCACACAGGCGGCTCCGGCAGGGTGACGTCATGCACGCGCACCTCGACCATCACCGGCGGCCCCTCGCCGCAGCCCAGCCGCGCACGATACAGCCCGGGGGCCGCGCCGTCGGCGGTCACCGACAGCCAGATCACCGCCGCTCCCACCGGCCCGAGCGTCACTCGCGGCAGGTCCGCGATTGCCGCACCGTTGGTCAGATAGCGCTGCATCAGCCCGTCATCCAGCACGTTGCCGGCCTCAAACAGCGGCGCCAGCCCCACGCCGTAATGCCGCGAGGGCGCCGCCCCGGCGACGCGCAGGCTCCCCGCGATGCCCTGGGCCGGTTCCCCGCCATCGGTCCGGAAGGCCGACAGCTCGGGAGTGACCTGCAGCGGCTGATCATTGGTGTTGGTCAGCGCCAACGCGACGCACTCGGTCTCATTCCGCGCCATCTCGATCTGCACACGGGAGGCTATCTCGTCGGGCGCAGGCAGCAGCGGTCGATCAGTGATGGTGTCCCAGGTGGGCACGCGCGACCACACTGCCGGGTACTTGCGCCGGGCCTGCGCCAGCCGCCGCTCCCAGTCCCAGTATTGCGCGTCGGAAAACACGGTGTCCGCGATGCCGGCGATCGAGGAGTAGACGACCCCGCGATGCTCCTCGGGTCCGACCAGCGGCCTGATGGCCTCGGGAAACTCCTCCGACACCTCCGCGTCGCCCCAGACCAGGATCTCGTCAACACAGAGCATGCCCGGCGCCTGGGCGGTCAGCCGCATGTACCGCCCGCGTGGCCTGTCCGGCAGCGGGAAGCGCTGGAACGGGTCCTCGGTGCGCTCCTCGATGGGCGCCTCGTAGACCGTTTCCCACGGCTCATCGGGGCGGGCCCGCGTCTCGAGCCTCAGCCCGAGCCGCGGGCTGCGCGAGCAGACGACATCGACCTCCGCAAACCCGCACGGGCGCTGGAAGTCGAAGATGACTACCAACGGCCGGTCGGAGACGCCCACGGGCACCCACCAGTTTCCGCGCACCCGACCGTCAAGCAGCCGCCTGCCGAACTCCTCAGTGTCGCGCCAGCGATCCGCGGGGTTGTCCGGTGGTTCCTCGTACTCGTAGCCGACGCCCGTGAGCACCTGGTCGCCCCAGAAGCCCGCGTTCTCGCTCAACAGCAGCCCCGGCGGCCCGTTGACCGCCTCGACGCTGCCCTCCCACCACACCAGCTCGGCACGCGCCGGCGACCGGCCCGCCAGCAGGCACAGCACGGCCAGCGCGATTGCCCTTCGTTGCATCTCGGCGCCTCTCCTCGTTATCGCAACCTCTATCACGGTCGCGCCGTCGCGCTCACAGGTCGAACTCGGCCAGCAGCGGAGTGTGGTCCGAAGGCTTCTCGCCCAGGCGCGGCGCGATGTCGATCCACGCCCGCGTGCACAGCTTTGCCAGCGGCCTGGTGGCCATGATGTGATCCACTCGCCAACCATGTCGCTTCTCGACCGACTGCCGGTCGCGGTAGTCGTAGAAGGTGTACTGCGCGGCCTCGTCATTGTGCGCGCGGAAGCAGTCCACGAAGCCCCAGGCCACCGTTGCCGCGAACGCCGCACGCGCATCGGGGTGGAAATCCGGGTGGTTGCCCAGCCGCTCGGGCGCGTAGACATCGCGCTCCTCGGGCGCCACGTTCATGTCCCCCACCCACAGCAGCCGGGCTCGCGGCGTCCAGGTCTCGTCGAAGAACCGGCGTAGCCGCGCCAGCCAGTCCAGTTTGTAGCGGAAGGCCTCGTCCTTCGGGTCCCTGCCCTGCGGCACGTAGGTGTTGACGATGGGGATAGGCCCGACCTTCGCGGCGATCAGCCGGGACGCATCGGCGCCGTCATCCGGGAAGCCCCTATGCAATACCTTCATCGGCAGCCGACTGGCGATGGCCACCCCGTTGTATGACTTCTCGCCGGCAAAGAGCACCTCATAGCCCAACTCCGCGAAGTCCTCGGCCGGGAAATCCTCGTCGGTGACCTTGGTCTCCTGCATGCACAGCGCGTCCGGCTGCTGAGCCTCGAGGAAGTCGGCGATGGCCGGCATCCGCGAGCGCACCGAGTTCACGTTCCAGGTAGCGACGATCATGGTCAACGCCCCCTCGCGTCGGTCATCGATAGCGCGCTCACTCATGCTCCGCCGGTGGGAGCGTCTCCTCCAGGCGCGGCCCGCGGTAGGCGCGGTCCTCTTCGCTCAGCGGCAGGTCGATGCGATGGCCACGCTGTGAGGAGAGGTAGGCCGCCGCCGCCCATTCGATGTTCTTCATCGCATCCTCGCCGGTGACCGGCTCAGGCGCATCGTCCATGATGCTGCGATAGAAGCCCTGGTGCTGACGATCCCACGCGGTATGCTCCAACAGATGCGGCTCGGGAGCAATCGCGTGCGGCTCCTCATCCGCCGTGGCCAGGAGCACGCCAGAGACATGCCCGGTCGCCTCGATCATCCCCGTGGTCCCGAAGATCACGTAGCCACTGCTGGGGGTGCGGTAGGTCGCAAGCGTCCCGTACTGCGCGATGGTGATGGTCAGGTCCGGCTCGCACTGTGCGGTGATCACGTAGTGATCCTCGGGGATGATGCCCTGGCTGAAGCGGTTGCCCACCTGGCCGGTGACCGTCACCGGGTCGCCGCCGGTCATGTAGCGCGCGGTGTCGATGTAGTGGCAGCCGAAGTTGACCACGTAGCCGTGGCCCGCCGCCCCGGCCTTGAAGCGCCAGAAGTCCGGCGGCACTTCGCCCGGCTGGGTCGCGCCCGCGGTGAAATGTGCGTCGCAGGCGATGACCCGCCCGATCGCCCCCTCCTCGACCAGTCGCCGCGCGGTCAGCGATTGCGGCTGGAAGCGCGTGGAGTGCGCGATCATCAGTTTGACCGCGTTGCGGTCGCGGGCCTCGATCATCGCCAGGCAGTCCGCAACACCGGGCGCCATCGCCTTCTCGCACATTACATGCTTGCCCGCGTCCATCGCCGCCACCGAGACCTCGCAGTGCAGATGCGTCGGCACCAGCACCACCGCCACGGCCACGTTCGGGTCGGCCAGCAGCTCACGATAGTCGGCATAGGCGCTGATCTCGCCCGGGCGCGTCGCGGCCACTTCGCGCGCCTTTTCCTCGTTCGCATCCGCGACGGCAACCACGCGGCCACCGTCGAGTCGCTCGATTGCGTCGAGATGCCGGGCACTTATGCGACCAAGACCGATGACACCGTAACCGAGATGCATGACGGGGCCTCTCCGCATGATGGGATATCTGCGCCTGCAACGATTCGCTGCGCGTCTCCGCGCACCTGCGTCGTGTGGCGGCAGGAATCATCGGGGCCCCCGGATGATGGGGGCCCCGATGAGATGGGAATGAAGTGGCCCGACGGTGTGCTCAGCGATGGCCGCGGTGATGCCCCCTGCCCGGCCGCTTTGCCAGCACGAACACGCTCTCAGGCCCGGCCTCGTTGCCCGCTGCATCGGCGGCGGTGAGCGCGATCTCGTAGACGCGCCCGTCGCGGTCGCGTGCCCTCACCCACGATGACAGCCAGAGCACCAGGGTGAAGCAACCATCCTCATCCAGCCGATCGGTGATGTCGTAGACCTTCGGCCTGCGCCGGTACTCGTCAGTCACGGTGATGGTGGCGGACGCCACGCCGCTGTCGTCATCGGTCACCTGACCGCTGATCTCCACGCGCTTGCGCTGGAACGGCCGTCTCCAGGGAAGCACCGGCGGTTCGGGGGAGTTCAGCACGAGCACGGGAGCGGTCTCGTCGATGGACCGCGGCACAGGCGGAGGTGGCGGCGGGTCGTCCTGAGGCGCGCGTTCGATAACTGCTCGGTTCGCCACGTAGGCACGCCCGTCGATCCATTTGCCATCGCGCCTGCTGATCGCGCCGACGTCCTCCTCGCCCTGATTGTTCGGCTCGATCAGTGCCCAGTTGCAGAAGGTATCCGCAAGCGCCTCGCCGGTGACCCACTGCCACCCCTCATCGGGTTCGGCGGCCGCGGAGTCCTGGAACAACCCGAACCAGTAGTAGTCCGACGTGGCGCGCTCGGACGCCTCCGCCGCGCCGATCACCGACATCACGAAGGCCTGTTCCTCAGCGCTGAGCACGGTGGCGAGGTAGCCGCCCTCCGCCTCCGCCAGCGCCTTCTGCGAGGTCCATGAGGCAGGGGCGGTGAGCACCGCGTACTCGTGCCCATTCCCGCCACCGCTCTCGTCCCACTTGATCCATTGCAGCTCCTCGGACTGTGCTGCGACGCAGGCCAGCACCGTGAGGAGCAGAACGCAGAAAGCCGACTGACTGAGTTGCCGCATTGCTCTCCCCTCCCAGATGAGACCGTGAGATGGCAGCCCGTCCAGCCGGCGGGTACTCATAGTTTTCGCGAGGTGATTTGTATTGTATGTGAATATGCTCTACATGTCCAGAGATTCGGGAGATTCTCCGCGTCATTCGCAGGCGGCCCTCCGGCCTTCGGTCCGTGGAGGTTTCCGCCGATACGCGGTGAAGTGCGTCGTGGCGCGCCATCAGATAACCGGAGGCCCCATCATGGACCGCTCGCAGCTCCGCATCCTGCTGCTGTCTGACGGCGGCGGAACTCTCCAGGCCGACCTCGACCTGCTCTACCCCGACCGGGTAACGCGGCTCGATTTCACCGCTCGGGCCCATGGCGTCGATGTGCTGGCGCCCTATACCCACGTGATCACCGCCGTGCAGGATGGGGCGAACCTGGCGAAACTGGACTACTCCGCCATCCGCGAGTACGCCGCAGGGGGCGGCCGGGTCGTCTCGTGCCTGCTCGAGTACGCGACCGACCGCGGGTGGCAGTTCTCGAAGACCCATGTCCTCGACCGTCTCGAACCCGAGCTGCGTATTGAAGTGGAGTGCGACGTCACACGCGGATTCGCGGTCGGCGACCGCCTGTGGTGGTACGGTACGGTATCCAGCGCCCCCGATCCGCTCTACAACAATCAGATGCTGCAGCGGCAGATCCTCAACCCAATTGAGGACGCGGCTACGACGGTGCTGGCGCGCTCGAACATCAACCACGGCGCGGTGATCATCGATGAGCGGGTGGGTGAGGGGCGCATCCTCGCCCTCGACCTGATGTCACCGGGGCGCCCGTGGTACAACTCGCACGGCGCGACCAACAGGTGGCTGTTCGTCGGCAACTTCATCGGCGGGAGTGTACGCTGGGGGCGGCACTACCGGCGCCGGCTGAGCTATGATGAGTTCGTCGCGCTCATGGCCGATGTCGTCAATCGCCACCCGGAGCTGACGCTGACAGGCGAGGGGCCGTGCAGCGACGGGCGCGAGATGTACACGCTGCGCTGGGGTGACCCGGACCGCCCCACCATCTACCTCGGCGCGGCCGTGCATGGCTGGGAGTGGGAGAACTGCTACGGGCTGCTGCGCCTGGCGGAGCTGCTGGGCGCGGGCGCGGACTTCGGGCTCGACGCCTCGGCGCTTCACTGGGTCATCATGCCGGTGCAGAATCCGTGGGGCTTCGACCACTTCACGCGCCAGAACGCCGACGGTGTGGACCTCAACCGCAACTTCGACCACGGCTGGGCGGACTATCCCATGCCGCAGGATGTCGCGGTGCCCTGGGACTACAACTACAAGGGCACGCGGCCGGCCTCGGCGCGCGAGACGCGCATCATCCAGGGTCTGGTGAACGAGCTGCGCCCGATCGGCCTGATCGACTTCCACACCGCCCACTACATCCTCATGCCCGCGCAGGGCTGCGACCTGGAGTTGGTGGCGGCGATCCACGAGGACATCCGCGAGCGCCTGCGTGACCGTTTCGTCTGTCAGGCGCCCTACAACGGCGACTACCAGCAGGTCAACATGGACCGCATCTCCGATCCGGTGGACGCGCCCTACCTGATCTGCTACGCCGCCGACCAGGGGTGCCGCGCGCCGATTCTGATCGAGATGTCGGGCAACCGCGACGACACCCACGGGCTGGTGATGGTGACCGACAACGTGGTGGACATCTGCCTGGCCCTGGCGGGCCGGTGCATCGAGGCGCACCGACGGGAGGGCTGAGCGGTGGAGCGTGACGCATGGATTGACGCGGGTGAGGCGGGCGGCGTTCAGGAGGCCCTCGACGCGTTGCCCGGCCACGGGGGCACCGTGCATATCCCGGCCGGGACGTGGGAGATCAGCCGGACGCTGGAGATCGCGCTGCGCGAGGGTCAGCACCTGTTCCTGGTAGGCGAGGGGCGGGCCAGCGTGCTGGTGAACACCAGCACCTCCGGCGCACCGCTCATGTCCATCACCGGCGCGGTCGGTCAGTGGTGGCCGGACCTGAAGATTACCATCCGCGACCTCACCTTCGTGGGCAACCACCGGTCGGGGCACGCGTTGCTCGTCGATCACCCCAATGACACCATGATCGACGGCTGCTTCTTCAACGGGCACGGCGGCACCGCAATCTACTTCATGACCAGGGGCACCAACGCTACCGTGCGCGACTGCTGGATGCGTGACTGCAAGCGCGCGCTCTTCGCCGAGAACCTGCACCACCTGACCATGCACGGCAACCAGACCCGGCGCCTCAACGATGGTCAGGAACAGGACGAGCATGTCTACATCGACCGCAACTGCCGCGAGGTGCGCATCGTCAACAACCACTTCGCCTATGGCGACGCCGAGGGCATCGTCCTCGACGGCACCGCCCAGCACGTGATCGCCAACAACACCATCGAGGGCTTTGTCGCCAACATCCGGGTGCTGGGCTCGCGCGACCTCGCCATCACCGCCAACTACCTGCACGGCGGGGTCGGCGTGCATCTCGCCGGCGAGTGCAATGGCGTCAGTATCACCGGCAACACCATGATCAACAATACCGACGCGGCCGTGCTCATCGAGGACGCCTCCGGCTCAGGCGGGCACGTCATCTCCTCGAATATCATCCGCAAGAGCGTCTACGCCGACATCGTCGAGGACAAGCGCCAGGGCGGCATTGACCTCGGTGACGCCCGCAACTGCATCGTGGCGTCAAACCTGCTCGAAGGAGTCACCGCCGAGGCGGCCGTCCTCGCGCTCGGCGGCGGCGGACACGTGGTCTCCTGTAACCGGATCGTGCGCTGCGCCGGCGAACCGGTGCGGCTGACGTGTGATGGCTGGTCGGTGATCGCCGACAACCTCACCGACCGCGCCTGACTGACCCCGCGCCGTCACATCTGCTTAGGACAGCTTAACCAATCCCACGAGACTTGAGCGAAACATGAGCACGGCTTGATAGCAGCTTGATGGTCCTCTGCCGCTGCTTGTGTATCATTATGCCACCGCTGGCTACGGACGTCGTGCTGCGCCCCACCGAGGGCCGCAGCACGGACCGTAGCCTGTTTGCTTTAAGGAGATGTGACGCCGACACGCATCGCCGACGCATCCGAGATGCCATGCGACGGCGGCGCGAAGGGCAGGAGGGTTCTCCGATGGGCGGATTGAGAGCACTGTGGCACGATGACGAAGGCAGCTCCACAGCGGAGATGGCCATGCTGCTCGCGGTGGTGGCCGTGGTCGGCATCTGGGCGTGGCAGACCTACGGGAGCACGGTCGCGGACAGCTCGGCGCACGCCACGCGGGCGATCTTCGGCACGGATGCGACCGATCCGATCCGCCCTGTCACAGTGCAGACGAGCAACTGAAGCGTGGCCTCCCGCGGATCAGGGCGCGGCGGTGATGGATGACGGGTGGACCGTGCCCGGGACGCAATCATACCCGAAGTATACACGGACGGTCAGATCATACCCATGCTGAGAAGGCCCCGCTCTCCGGCGGGGCTTTCTCATGTACCGCGGCGGCGGAGGTGCCCGACGGCGGCGCGTGGAAGCGGTCCGGTGCACCGGATAGCCCATGAGCACACACCAGTCATGGTCGAGGAGGGCCGATCATGGAGCGAGTCAAGCACGGTATCATCGGGCTGGGATGGTTCGGCGAGAAGCACTGCGAGGCGGTGGACTCGATCCCGAACATGGAGCTGTACGCGGTGTGCACGCGCACCGAATCGCGGCTGGAGGAGATCGCCGAACGCTTCGGCGTGCAGCACACCTACACCGACTACAACGAGATGCTCGGCAACCCCGAGCTGGAGTCGGTGAGCGTGGTCACCATGTGGGACCAGCATGTCGAACCCGCGCTGGCGTCCATTGAGGCGGGCAAGCACGTGTTCTGCGAGAAGCCCATGGCCTCCACCGTGGAGGACTGCCAGCGGATGGTCGATGCGGCCAACGCCGCCGACAGCTACTTCATGGTCGGCCACATCTGCCGGTTCAATCCGCGCTACGCCATGGTCAAGCGCAAGTGCGAGGAGGGCGTGCCCGGGCGCATCGTGTCCATGTGGGCGCGGCGCAACATCCCCGGCTGGGTCACCACCGGCATCCTGCCCAAGATCGGCCCGATCGTGGGTGACGGCGTGCATGACATGGACATCATGCTCTGGGCCTCGGGCCTCAAGCCTGTGAAGGTCTACGCCAGGACCGTGGACGTACGCGGGCTGGGCAACCCGGACCTGGGTTGGAGCATGTTCACCATGGACAACGGCGCCATCGCGGTGCTCGAGAACATCTGGTTCCTGCCCGACAAGACCGCCATGCAGATCGACGAGCGCATGGAGATCATCGGCACCGACGGCTCGATCCATGTGCAGGAGTCGGCGCCCGGCTTCGCGGTGTGCGACAGGGACGGTTGGAGCTACCCCGACACCACCTACTGGATGACCGCGCGCGGCAGGCTGGTCGGCGCGCTGCCCACCGAGCTGCGCTACTTCGCCGACTGCATCCAGGAGGGCGTGCGCCCCACGGTCATCACGCCTGAGGAGTCGATGGCCACGGTCAAGGCCTGCCTGGCGGCGCGCGAGTCGGCGGACACCGGCAGAGAGGTTACGATTGACTGGTAGGCGACGAAGGCAGCGCGGATGGGTGCCGTGATACAGGCGACAACGGCCCCCGAGTCCACGCTCGGGGGCATACTCTCCCCTCCGGATATCCCGCCCGAACTCGCCGAGCGAAGCGTCGCCCGGCTCACGCGCGTGCCCCTGGCCTACACCTCGGGCACCTGCAACCCGGCGGTCGCGGACGTCGATGGCGACGGCCTCGACGAGATCGCCGTGCCCTTCCGCCGCCGGCGAGGTGCTCTGGCACAAGCACGTGCCGACCGAGATCGGCGAGGACACGCACGTGGACTGCGTGCTCATCGGCGAGTTCCAGCCCGGCGGCCGCCGGCTCGTGACCTCAACCGGCGGCTGCATGTTCGACGCCGATGGGCGCTCCGCTGTGGACGCTGCGCGACCGCATTGAGCACGGACAGCACCTGCTGCGCATCGATGCGCCCGAGCGCGATGAGCCGCTGATCTACCTGAACTCGAAGACTGAGCGCTACGCCCGGGGAGTCAGCCCGCGCGGTGAGATTGAGTGGGAGCAGCGCAACTTCTCGCGGCGACCCGACGGGCGTATCACACTCACCTCGGCCTGCGATCTGCTGTCCTGGAGCGCGCCCGGCGCGAAGGAGATCGTGCAGGCGGAGATCCTCATCCCCGAGCGCAGGGACGCGCTGCCCGCCGAGCCGGGGACGCCGATGACGCTCTACCTGACGTTGCTCGACCGCGCGGGACGCGAGGTGGCGAAGCTGCCCTGCGAGGACGTGCTCGAGGCGGACTTCAACGGGCCGATGTGCGCGGCGGGCGGGCACGTGACCGGATGTGATCGCCACGACATCGTGGTGCTCACGCACAACTCCGGCGACCTGCTGATCTTCAGCCCGCCGTAGCTCGCCTACTCGTCACCGAAACTCGTGCCGATCAGGCGCGCCGCGGTGATCAACTCGTGATCGAGCGGCACGGTGCGGCGCTTGCCCGCGACCTTCTCCAGCGGTACCGCCTTCCAGTCGTCACCGCGGCTGGCGACCATCACATTGTACCGCCCTTCCGCCAGGAGCAGAGCGGCAGCGCTGCCCAGGCGCGTGGCCAGCAGACGGTCAGTCGGGGTAGGCGACCCCCCACGCTGCACGTACCCCAGGACGGTCACCCGCGCCTCGAGTCCGGTCAGCCTTTCCAGCCGCCGCCCCACGCGCGTGGCGACGTGATGCCCCTCTCCCGCATCGACATACTGATCGTCATCGATAAAGCCGCCCCTGGGCTCGGCGCCCTCGGCGACCGCCACGATGCTGAAGCGCTTGCCGCGCCGATCGCGCTCGCGGATGCTCTCGGCCACCGCGTCGAGGTCATACGGGATCTCCGGG